>JAKZUG010000045.1:0-3838 GCA_047516705.1 Candidatus Poribacteria bacterium
TGAAAACTATGAAATTTCGGACCCACGCGGTCATTGTAAAACTCTGAACTACACAACTTCATATTCAACTTCAGACCTTGAGCTTATCCTATACGGGTCGATTAAATCATGATAATGTCTAATCTATTATCCAGTCTACACAAGCCGAACACGGATTAACCGCTATCGGATATACCCTGGACAAGCATGATGTTTACGCAGCATGCGATGCACATCTGTGATGGAGTACGTCAAGCAGTTCGCACGCAGTTGAAACTCAATTGATATTGAAAACGAAAATACAACTGCCAAGTAAAGATATTAAGACTTCGCCGCAATAGATTATTGTTCAAATTCGTAACCGATTAAGAAGGAATACAAGTGAAAATAAATTCCACATTTCATGTTCTCGTGTTTTTGATAGCAGTACTGACCTTCAGCACACCTTTTGTTACCATCGCTCAACAGAATTTTGTGCAAGCCGAAGCTGCGACCGCAGCCGAAGCAGATGCTAATAAAGATGTAAGTAAGCCTTTATGGTTTGGTGCTGGTTGTTTGCTTTCTGGACTCTTTTTTTTGCCACCAGACCCTTATGGATATTTATTGCCCCCAGTTGGTCTTATTGGCTCCTATTTTTATCAACCGGCTCCACCTCCTTTACAGCTGATTGGGAAATCACCGGAGTATATAGCTGCTTACACATCAGCCTATCAATTAAAAAGAGGGAATATTCAGGCGCAATGGACATCAGCGGGTTGTCTCAGTGGTTGCGTCGTAATTGGGACTATAGCTGTGGGCATAAGCATAGGTATTGGGATTGAAGCAGAAAGTACAATACAGTAAATTGGAAAATCAATGTAGTGGTAAGTGTCAGAAACTTACCCTGGATGACTCATAAAGAGAGATGCTTAAAAACTCCCTATTCTTCATAATACTATTGCTTATATTCCTTCTCGTTGATACTCTCTACGCTGCACCGCTGAAAACGCTTTCGTTAGAATTTACGCGCGAATTAACCGAAAACGGCAAAACGGAGAACATTGCAGGCACGCTTCACTACGATGTAAAGGCTGCGCGGGTTGTTGTTGAAGTGACCAAACCGGTCAAGCAGATAATGGTCGTGAAGGATAACATCCTTGAAATCTATTATCCTGTGGAGAAACAGGCGTTCCGTTTTATCTCCGAAGGACGTGTTCCGCTCCCGTTTGTCGAATCCATTATCCAAACCACACAAGCGGAATACGGGTTGACTGCAATCGGATATACTTTAGATAAGCACGATGTTGTGGATGAAGTACTCTATACCTATTGGGCACCGCCTGAGAAGGCGAAGGATACACTCGGCAGTGTCATCTTAGGCATGCACAATGATCGTCTCATCTCAGCGGAAATCAAAAGTCCAGCAGGATATATCATCGGCAGATCACGCTATCAGAACCACAGCAAAATCGGGATTAACTATATCCCTATGAAAGTTATCTCCAGTACATACGGTGAGAAATCCGAGGTCCTCCAGCATGAACAGATTGTTTATAGCAACCCAGAGGTGAACACGAAAACGTCAAATCCAATGCTAAATTTTACAATTCCTGAATCCGTGGAGGTTAAAGAGAGCAAATGGTAAATCACCCTATTTATTGTTCATTCGCCCCTTTCTGTGTATTCTGTTTATCCGTTGTTATCTTTGTATCGCCTGCGTTTGCGAGTGAAGCAGCTGACCTTGCGTTCATTCGCAAAGTCAACCCAATTACGACTCCGAAACCACAGGAAGTTGTCCATTTTAATCCGCAGGAGACCTCGGAACTGAAATTCGCCGCGACTGGACTGATACGCTTATATCAGAAATTCATCTCGAGTCAAGACGGTCCGACTTGCAGTTTCTCTCCGAGCTGTTCGCGTTTTGGCATGGCATGTATACAGGAGTACGGCATGGTCCGAGGTTTGCTACTTACGGCTGATAGGCTTCTCCGGTGCAACGGTTCGCAGTCAAGGCATTATCATAAAGATGGAATAACAGGTAAATACATTGATCCGATTTCAGATTATGCAAAGTAAACAGATATGGGGATTCTCGCTCATAATCCTCCTAAATGCCGCGTTCCTATCGTTTGCGAACGCCGATGAACCACGTGACTACTATAGTCCTGAAAACGTCCTTAAATTTGCCGATTTTCTATATGAACAAGGCGACTATCTCCGCGCCGCGGGTGAATATCACCGTTATCTTTTTTATGAGCCACAAGAAAGCGAAGAGATACGCTATAAAATTGCCATCTGTTATCGCTTCGGTGGTAAGACCGAGCAAGCGATTCAAGGTTTTCAGACGCTTTTGCGGATGTACCCCGAAAGCCAATTTGCAAACCGTGCCTACTATCAGATAGGTGCTACCTATTTTTTGATGGATCAATATGAGCAGTCTGCGCGATTTCTACATGAAGTGCTGCCGCATATAACGGATGCACGACAACATGCCGAAGCAGAGCAGCTGATTGGACTCTCTTATCTGTTGCAAAAACAGTGGTCTGAAGCAGACGAGATTTTTAAGAAGTTGGGTGAATCAGATGTGATACCGGTCAAAGAAAAGGCAGTGGTGTACCACAATTATGCTGAGAAGGGAGCGCATTTGCCTACCCGGAGTCCATTTTTAGCAGGAACTCTCTCTACGATTGTGCCAGGGACAGGGCGCCTCTATACGGGTCGCATCGGCGATGCACTAAACTCTCTGCTTATTATCGGCGTGACGGGTTGGCAGGCTTACGACGGCTTCCATAGAGACGGGCTTTCATCGGCAAAAGGATGGACACTCGGTACGCTCTGCGGCATCTTTTATGTAGGCAACATCTACGGCTCCGTAATTTCAGCCCGCGTTTACAATCGCCATATAACGGAGGAGTTCCTGGCAACGTTGTCCATAGAATTACCTTATTAATCAACCCCGCTCGTTGATACAGAAACCTTTGTGTTTGACATCAGGCGTTGATCTTCCTTATCAATTGCTTCGGCATTCAGTATATAGTATCCGGCACGCACAGGGTCCAATTCCCACGGAAAGGGAGCACTGTCGCCAACACCGAGTTCTCTGGTCATATTATAGAGGAAACGGACTTCTTTTGCCTCAAAATCGCCGATGATATTCGCCACAAGTTCCAAACGGTCGCCTTCAGTCGTTTGATTCTCCGCTGTGTTTCAGGAATATTTCTCCGTCGAAAGCACTGACCTCATGACGCGATTGTTGTATGCCACTATCGACCACTATAACGTCGTTATCGAAAGAGACGGTTTGGGTAACATCGCTACCATTGTAAACCGCCCAACCGTTTTCAAACTCGCGGATAAAAAGTCGTGCTACGTCTTGGTATTGAACTGCTTTCTCTTGGATTGGTTGCCCGAGGTCAGCATCCCAGAAATCGTACCAGTTGTGCAGATGGTCGGGAGTCGGTATAGCATTATCATCAGCAAAGAGTAGATAACCATCTGAATGCGTTAGACTCAGTGTGGTAATCATGCACATCCACTGCCGATTTTCTTCGCTGTTTCTCTCCGAAACCCGTGTGTTTAGATCACCCATGTAATCTGTCACCACACGCCAACCCTCTAAACAGTTGATTCGCGGCTCTTTCAAATGCCGTTCTGCCCAGAGTAGTGTCTGTTCCATCTGCAGAATCTGATCAAGGTTATATCCTTTGTCATGTTCCTGTTTGTAACACTCCATGAAGATGCCGTTCACATAAGGTGCGGATTTTGGAATCTGACGTATATTGGCATTAACGAGGATTAAGAAGTCGTCTCCGGCTTGTTCCCGTATTTTATGTAAGAGGGTTAGTCTCGCTTCTGATTCAGTCTCAGGCGAGAGAATTGT
>JAKZUG010000046.1:0-10744 GCA_047516705.1 Candidatus Poribacteria bacterium
TTCATTATCCGATGCCTCCCTTGTGGAGGTCTTACTCAGACTCCACAAGCGTTTAGACTCTCCGTTTGCCCAACGGCGAGCGTTTTTAGGTTGTTAGCAGCGTTTACGTCACGGTCTTCTGTAAACCCGCAACTTTGGCAATGATACTGCCTCTCTGCTAACGACAATTCTTCTTTCTTGTGTCCACAGTGGCTACAGGTCTTACTGGACGCAAAAAACTGTGGAACTTCTATAACAGACATACCCAACACTTCGGCTTTCGACTTAAGTTTGGCAAGGAATCCACCCAACGCACTATCCGACAACGCCTTCGCAAGGTTTCGGTTTTTGAGCATGTTCGTTATCTTTAGTGTCTCAATACCAATGACACTTGCGTTGTTGACAATATCAGTTGTTGCTTTATGGTGTGCGTTTTCACGGATACACGCAATTCTGTAGTAGATATGTTCTACTTTCCGTTTTTGCTTATACCAATTGTTAGAGAGAAACACCTTCTTACTCAACTTACGTTGTTCTCGTTTGAGTTTACGCTCATAAAGTTTCAGCGGTCTTGGGTTCTCATACTTTATACCATTATCAAGCGTAGCCAGTGAGTTTATTCCTACGTCTATACCAACCACAGGGAGTCCACGTGTGTCTCGTGGAACATTCGGTGTGCCTGTGTCTACCGTTATAGAAACAAACCAACGATGGGCGTGCCTTGATAGAGTAACCTTTATGATTTCTCCTTTAAAACGTAACGCCTCAAACATACGAACCCACCCAATCTTCGGTAACTTGATACGATGCCCTTCTATAGTGACTGAGTTCGGGTCAGTGCTATACGACTGGCGGGCTCTGCGTTTCTTGCGTTTCGGAAACCTGTTCTGACCCCTTCGCCAGCGCGATATAGCGTCACCGAGGTGCTTTATGCCGAACAATGCTGCACGCTGATCCATACCTCCTGTCCACTCTATTGCACGCTTAGCAATGTTAAAGCGTTTATTGAGTTCCTTCCAATGCCGAGGCGTATCCTTAAAATCGGATAACGCATAGTTATACGCAAAACGAGAATACCCGCATTGCTTTGCAAACCATGAACGTTGGTCATCTGTCGTATCTAATGCTATCTTATGGGATCTTAATGACATTTGGATTATCACGTATCACGTCTTTTATCCCCTTACCAATGGGAGGCAGGCACGTTACCGAAGAGATAACGCTGGTAATGCCTGCCAACGTGATATTCTAATTAGACTACATTTTTACCCAAAAGTCAAGTCTTTTTTGACTTCACACGAGTAAACTTGGCTGAACCCAAACCTAAAAGATTGGGATTGTTAGTTAACCTTCATTTGATTCTCCTTTAGCCGTCAACTATCGGTTGTTAGTTGTTTATTGTTGGTTTTTAAAATATACAATTATTTGGACACTATGGCGGGGTTACAAACCCCGCCAGCGAGGAGAGTGGGTATCTACACCGGCGCGGTTACATGAAGATTAAGTATTTAATTCGGTAATCTTCTAACGATGCCGGCGCGGTTGCAAACCGCGCCTACCGGGTTTGGAAGGGTACGGTGCGGTTAATAGAATTACCGAATTATTTTCTTAAACCTCATCAAACCGCGCCTACTGGATCTGGGTTCGGCTTATGGTACACGGTGTGTGGCAACTATTATTCAACCCTTTACGACCCCGATGGGACGGAGGCGTGCGACGCGACGTGAAAGTCCGGCTTTGTCAACGACACGGACGACTTCATCGACATCCTTGTAAGCCTCGGGGGCCTCTTCTTGGAGGGTGCGCTTGCCTTCGGCGCGGACGAAGATGCCTTGTGCCTCTAACTCCTTTTGGATAGAACGTCCCTTCGTTAAGGCGATCGCTTTCCGACGTGAGAGGACTCTCCCAGCACCGTGACAGGTGGTACCCCACGTCTCCGCCATCGCGCCTGGATTGCCGACAAGCACGTAAGAGGCAGTTCCCATATCACCGGGAATCAGCACGGGTTGCCCGACTTTCTGGTATTTTTCGGGAATTTCTGGATGTCCTGCGGGGAATGCGCGCGTCGCACCTTTGCGGTGGATAAAGAGTTCACGTTCTTTGCCATCAACGGTGTGTTTTTCAAATTTTCCGATGTTATGTGCGACATCGTAGACGAGTTCTAAGCCGAGTTCATTTTCTGTCGTGTCAAAAAATTGCATGAAGGTCTGGCGGACGAGGTGCATAATACACTGCCGATTGTTCCACGCATAGTTTGCACTACATGCCATCGCGGTGATGTAGTCTTGTCCCTCCGGTGAGTTAATCGGTGCCGAGGCGAGCTGCCGGTCGGGGAGTTTGATACCGTATCTTTCGGCGACTTTGACCCAGCTCTTGACGTGTTCATCGCAGATCTGGTAGCCGAATCCTCGGGAGCCAGTATGAATCATGACACAGATGTTGCCTTCGCTTAACCCCATCGCATCGGCGGCTTCTCGGTAAAAGATACGATCAACGGCTTGGACTTCAAGGAAATGGTTGCCGGAACCGAGGGTGCCGAGTTGGTTTTTACCGCGCTCTAAGGCGCGTTGGCTCGCAGCGTTTGCGTTTGCGTTTTGGAGGTAACCGGTCGCCTCGGTAAAGTCAAGGTCGTTTGGGTGTCCGTATTCGCGCTCAATTGCCCACAGCGCGCCTTTTTCGAGCATCTGCCGCTCTTCTTGGACGGTGAGCCGAATGTTGCCGCTGGAACCGACCCCGCACGGGACGTTCTCGAACAACTTGCCGACGAGTGCTTTCCGCTTCCCGTCAAGCTGCGAGACATCAAGGTTCGTCCGAATGAGCCGGACCCCACAATTGATGTCGTATCCGATGCCACCGGGAGAGACCACGCCATCTGCTTTCGGATCAGTGGCAGCGACACCACCGATGACGAAGCCATATCCCCAGTGTAAATCGGGCATTGCGAGAGAATACTTGACGATGCCGGGGAGATGCGCGACGTTTGCCACCTGTTGCAACGCCTCATCGCTCTTAGCATTCTCAAGGAGTTTCTCGTTGGCATAAATGATGCCGTCAACGCGCATGCCTTTCATGTAACTTTTCGGGATACGCCAGCGATATTCATCAATTTTTTGGAGTGTTACGTTTTGTTGTGCCATGCTTTTATTATACGGCATTTTTTGGGAGAACGCAACCACGTTTGTTGAATAGTTATCAGTTATCAGAGGAATGGTTATCAGTTATCAGAGAGATAGCAGTCAGCCATCAGAGGAGTGGTTTTCATATCAGTTATCAGTTATCAGTTATCAGTTATAGTAAAGCCTATAATTACCTTTACACCTGAGTTGGCGAGGTTGGGAATGCAGATCGCATTTGGGCGAGTACGCCGCAAAACCCCGCCAGCGAGGCTGGTGTTTTGTGTATTCTAAAGTGTCCACGTATTTTCGGGGTTTACTATAAAGAGAGGTTTGATTAACCAGGGTGCCTCTTAACTGAGTACTGACAACTGAGTACTAACTCGTCTGAATCAGGATTTCAGGATTAGTGGATTTGCAGGATTACAGAGGCGGGGTTACATGAAGATTAAAATATTAATTCGGTAATTGTTTATGTGGACAATCCTTACGGATCGCGAGCACAGCTCGCTCCTACAGCAAGAGGTCGCTGATGCATTACCGAATTATTTACTTAAACCTCATCAAACCCCACCAGCGGGGACGAGGTGAAGTGATGGATTTGGGTGGTGGCGAGGTTGAGGTCTCTTCTCCGAGTAAAGGAACAGGGATCTCCTCGCCAACAGCGCACGTAAATCTTGTCTATTTCAAGGCATTAAGGATTCGCTGGACAAAAGCGGCTTTGGGTATTGCGCCTACAAATTTTCCTACGACTTCGCCATCACGGAAGATAATGTAAGCGGGAATCCCCTGCCCCCCATATTTTGCAGCGGTCTTACGATTTTTATCGATGTCCAATTTTGCGATGATAAAACTTTCACGATATTCTGATGCAACTGCATCAACGGTTGGTCTCATTGACCGACAGAAGCCTCACCACTCCGCGCCGAGTTCAAGCACAACGGGTAATTCAGCGTCCAACACAACAGATTTGAACGTCGCGTCGGTAACGTTAACGGGTTTCCCATCGGTCTGAATTGGGACGGAATCAATCCTATCTTCTGTTTCATCAATGCTATTGGTGTCTTCGGGATTCGGTGCTGTGACGGTGTACGTCAGCGTTGCGTTCCCGCTCAGCCAAGTCACTGTAAGACTGAGTTTACCTTGCGTGAAGGGCCCGTGGATTGTGACGGTCTTACCGCTAATTACGGTTTTGCCGACCTTTGCGCCAGATTCGGCACGGATATCTACATCCCGAGGCGCGCCGTCAAAGGTGAGAGTAATGGTATCATTCGCTGCGATATTACCTCCGATATCGGGAGATGCGCTGACGAATGCTACCGGGTCAACTTCTTGCGTAACGTCTTCACCACAGCCAATTATGTGGACTGCCACTAAGACAGCTATTAGTAAAGCGCACGTTCTAAACAATGTTTTCATGCGGTGGCTCCTTAATATTTAGCGGAAACATTCAGTTTCGTTGTAAGTGGTATTATATCATAGTTTGAAGTAGGACGCAAGTGTGGAAGATGGGAAGGCTGGCGCGAAAACCTTCACCATTTTTCCAACCTTAGAAATCCGGCGCAGTTACAAACAGCACCTACCGGATATGGTTACGGCACACGGAGTGTGCCTACTACTTTGCACACCGACCAGATATGGGGTCATGAGGGTTACTTGCGTATGAGCATTTTTCGTGTGGCGGTGAAATCGTCTGCCGTGAGTGTGTAGAAATAGACACCGCTTGCTACGGATTCACCGAGTTCGTTTTTGCCATCCCAATAGGCTGCACGACTTTGGGACCGATAGATGCCCGTTGCCCTGTGTCCTAATGATAGGGTTCGGACTAACGTGCCGTCTATCGCATGGATGTGCAGCATCACATCTGCAGGCTTTGCTAACTGATATGGGATCCATGTTTCCGGGTTGAACGGGTTCGGGTAGTTTGCTAACAACATCGTCTCTTTCGGTGTTAATGTCAACAGCAGCTGCTCAAGGATACGGATACCGCGTTGGGAGGTGGTATCTGTGAGGTTGAGTTGATTAGCGGCGGAGAGCCACTGCTGCACGGTCTCTGCGGAGAGGTTGGCGGCAGACGGCGCGTTGGCGACTGTTTCACCTAAAGCGGCTGCGACAGCGACGAGGTCTTGGATGTTGACTGTGCCATCGCCGTTGACATCGGCGGGTGTCTCCCCCGTTTCACCTAAAGCGGCTGCGACGGCGACGAGGTCCTGAATGTTGACAACACTATCGCTGTTGACATCGGCTGCGAGACGAGGCGGTTCTGGAGGTGTCGGTGCAAGATCCCAAAGCAGTATCGTGCCATCACCACTCCCACTGGCGAGTGTCCCACTATCCGGACTGAACGATATGCTATTGACAAAGCCCGTATGCCCCTCAAGTGTGCGGACGGTTTCACCTGTTGCTACATCCCACAGACGGATGGTTTTATCCTGACTCCCACTTGCCAGCGTCCGTCCGTCCGAACTGAACACTACACTATAGACCGAACTCCTATGCCCCTCAAGTGTGCGAACGGTTGCCCCTGTTGACACATCCCACAGACGGATGGTTTTATCCTGACTCCCACTTGCCAGCGTCCGTCCGTCCGAACTGAACACTACACTATTGACAACGCCCGTATGCCCGGTGAGCTCAGATTTCAGCGTGCCAGTCGCCACGTCCCATAAACGCACCGTAGCATCCACACTTCCACTCGCAAGCGTCTGACCATCCGGACTGAACACCACACTATTGGCACCGCCTACATCCTCTGTGATCTCAGATTTGAGGGTGCCAGTCGCCACGTCCCATAAACGAACCATTCCGCCCCAACCTGCACTCGCACTCGCAAGCGTCGTGCCATCTGGACTGAACGATACACTATTGACAACGTCCGTATGCCCGGTGAGCTTGAATTCGAGGGTAGCAGTTGCAACATCCCACAAATGGACCATAGGATCACGGAGCGGTGCGTGTCCGCTCCCACTCGCGAGGGTTGATCCATCTGGGCTGAACGACACACTCAGGACCGCGGTCCTATGCCCTATGAGCGTGGATTTGACCGCTCCCGTCGTAGCGTCCCATAAACGCACCATTTTGTCAATACCCCCAGTGGCAAGGGTCAATCCGTCTGGACTGAAGGAAATACTATTGCCCCAACCTATACCCTCTATGAGTTCGGATTTGAAGGCACTGGTCGCCACGTCCCAAAAACGCACTGTTCCGTCTAAACTCGCACTCGCAAGTGTAGAGCCATCCGGACTGAATGATACACTCAAGGCCAGGTTCGTATGCACTGGAAGCTTAACTTCAAGGGTGCCGTTCTCAATGTCCCATAAACGCACTGTTCCGTCAGAACTCGCACTCGCAAGCGTCTCACCATCCGGACTGAATGATAAACTACTGACACCGTCCGTAGGTCCGGCGGTGAGCTCGGATTTCAGTGTGCCAGTCGCCACATCCCATAAACGCACCGTCCGGTCAAAACTCCCACTCGCAAGCGTCTGACCATCCGGACTGAATGACAAACCATTGACACGACCTGTATGTCCTGTGAGCTCAGATTTGAGGGTGCCAGTCGCAACCTCCCATAGCAGCACTGTATTGTCCCAAACCCTACTACTGGCAACCGTCTGACCATCCGGACTAAACGACAAACCATTGAACTCGTCTATAACACCGTCTGTGAGCTCAGATTTGACAGTGCCAGTCGCAACGTCCCATAAACGCACCGTTCCGCCCCAACCTGCACTTGCACTCGCAAGCGTCGCGCCATCTGGACTGAAGGAAACACTATTGATCGAACTACTTATACCCGCTATGAGTTCGGATTTGAGGGCACCGGTCGCCACGTCCCACAAACGCACCGTATTGTCAAAACTCCCATTCACACTCGCAAGCGTCGCTCCATCTGGACTGAACGATATACTCACGACACCGCCTATATGCCCTGTGAGCAGTGAAAGTTCTTCGGACGTCTCGGCATCATACAACCATATACCGATACTACTTGCTACCGCAAGCAATGAACCATCTGGCGAATACGTTATCTCATTTATCAGACCTTTACCGAGCCGCGCTTTGGCACCTTCGGGTAAGTTGAATTGGGTATGTGCCGCATATTGCGCAAAACAAGGCAGAATGCTGATGCTTGAAACTATTAAGACCGTTAATGTTAATGTCAAAAGAAATGTTCTTTTCATTTTCATGGACTTCTGTCTCCTTTAGAGATGTCACCCCTACGGGGTTCAAGAGATTGATGTAACCATTGGCTACACAGATGCCGCCCCAACGGGGCTGGAATGGTTGTCAGTTATCAGTTGTCAGTTAAGGCGAGGTTAGAAACCTCGCCAGCGAAAAGCGGAGCGTACCTGAGTACTGACAACTGAGTACTCGTTTTACTTCCGTATCAACATCTTTCGTGTAGCGGTGAAATCGTCTGCGGTGAGCGTGTAGAAATAGACACCGCTTGCGATGGGTTCACCGACTTCGTTTTTGCCATCCCAATAGGCTGCACGGTTTCGGCTTTGATAGGTGCCCGTTGCCTTATGTCCTAATGACAGCGTGCGGACTAAAGTGCCGTCTACGGCGTGGATGCGGAGCGTGACATCTGCTGGTGCTGCTAACTGATATGGGATCCATGTCTCTGGGTTGAATGGGTTTGGGTAGTTCGCTAATAGTGCCGTCTCTTTGGGCAGTAGCGATGCTAAAAGCCGTTCTACGTTGGCTATCGCATGTTGGAAAGCAACGGATCCATCGTTTTGCATCCGTAAGAGATCCAACACCTGCTGAAGTGTTTCGGGGGTGAGACGCTCCGACAGCGCAACACTGACGGGTGCCGCAGGAGCCGCGGACTCACCGAGGTGTGTCGCAACGAGGATCAGGTCTTGGATATTGACAGTGCCATCTCCATTAACATCGGTGCGCGGGTTATCAGGTGAACTGGACCCGAGCGCCGTCGCCACCAATACCAGATCGGTGATGTCCGTTTTCCCATCTTCATTGACATCCCATGCTGGGTACGCCACGGATACGATGGGTTCTGTCTCTCTGACAGGGATGTATAAGGCGATGTCGGAGAGACTAGGTCCGATTCCTTGGTATTCGATGATTGTGCGCTGCTGTGATCCATCAAGATTGCCGCGTCGAATCGAGTACCCCTCGCTATCTATCCAGTACATTGTCCTGTTAGATAGGTCCAGGGTGATACCGCCTGACGTAAAATCCGGCGTTTCAAAGTTTTTGATGTTTGAACCATCAAGATTCGCCATACCTATGCCGTCAAAGCCATCTGTCCAGTACATCTTACCGCCAGCAACATCTAAGGCGATACTCCGTCTATCGCCGGGGTTTATGAGCAACTCAATGTTTGTCCCATCTAAGTTGGCGCGAGATATACTGGCGTTTCCATCCCATTGGGTCCAGTACATCTTACCGCCCATAACATCTAAGGCGATATCCAACGGTCTTCCAACGAACAACTTTAAAACTTCTTCGGCGTTGCTGCCGTCTAAGTTCGCACGAAAGATGCTGTCCGTTATACCGTTCGTCCAGTACATTTTACCACCCGCTACGTCTAACGCGATACGCCCACCTGAATAAACATCCTCTATACCGTCATCTATGAGATGTTCGATATGCGTTCCGTCTGATAAGTTGGCGCGAAAGATGCCGTCGTCAGCATGTGTCCAATAGAGTTTACCGTTCGCCGCGTCTAAGGCGATGCTCACGGCTTCCCGATTGACGACCTCTTCGATATTGGATGCGTCTAAGTCAGCGCGTTGGATTTTGCCCCGGGCTGTCCAATAGAGTTTCAGCGTTGGTGCTGTCGGCGGTGTATCATCCGTCGGTTCGCTCCGAGGATCGTCATCAGCAGGGGGATCCTGTGTTGTTACAGTAGGGGTCCCACCGTATTCGTAGGGACCTATATCTACGGTATTACCGACGGGTCTTGTAACGCCATCAAGATCATCGGCGGGTGCGAAGGCGTTCGTGCCAGCGTCAATGGCGGGACTTGTAGATTGTAGGTGGAAGTCCCGTGATATTACCGGACTCACTAAGAGTGGATCGCCTGAAAGGTTATCCCTGGCATTGGTGGCAAGTAATTCCCAAAAATCCAAATCGTTGCCTAAACCTGAACCGCCTTGACTAACCATGTCCAATCCAATGTTGTGAAAGAGGTTGTGAGTGATCAGAAGGTCAAAGGGGTCTGCGGTGTAGATAGCCGTGTCCATCCCACTGAAGATATTGTTATGAAATTGACACTCCGGCGAACTCAGCCAAACAGCACCATCTGCCGAAGGCGCGTCGTGAATTATGAATAGGTTGTTCTTGAAATGCGTAGGCTGTTGTGTACGAACCGCCCCGCCGTCCCCGCCCGAGATATTATTGTAGAAAATATTGTTGCTCACTTCTACATTTGTAGGTTTCTCACCTAAGAAAAAACCGCCACACGCGTACGAACTCCTATCTTCTTTTGCTGAATTGCTATCAAAAACATTGTGGGTAACGTTGCCGGTGAGGTGATTAGTATAGAATCCTCCAAACCTCGTTCCCTTATTGCTGGTAAAAGTATTGTGGGTAACGTTGCCCCTCAAGCCCCATTGAACTCCAAACCCTCCACCGGTGTAAAATTCCCTGCCACTATCATTGCCAGTAAAAGTATTGTGGGTAACGTTGCCCGTAAGGTACTCCCTAACATAGAAACCACCGCCATTGTTAGTAAAAGTATTCTGGGTAACATTGCCGGTGAGACGCGTAACATAGAACCCAAACGATCCATTGCCAGTAAAGATATTGTCGGTAACGTCACCAACTATGGCTCCGACAAATATTCCCTCTCTATTTCCATCGAAGGTATTTCCAGTAATGTTACCCGTTAATGTGCCACCAATCCGGAAGGGAGAACCGCCATCGCTACGACCTCGCAGTCTAACACCGTGAGCAAAGATGTTATCGGAGATATCTCCTACCGAATTGCCTTGGATAAAGAGGTGCCGTTCTCCGTTATTGCTGAAGGTATTTCTGAGAGTGACAACGTTCTTCGATGTCAAAACTCCACCTTTATTTTGATACTGACCTAATCCTAGTCCATTGTTACTGAAGGTATTCCCAGTGAGGATCAGGGGCACGTTTGCCCGAACGCCACTTGGGTTATTGTTATGGACAACGCACCCCTCAATTGTACTGAAGTCTTCTATCGTTTCTGCCGAGCTCCACAAAGTAATCCCACCGGCAGCACTACCTGTGGTGCGGTTCATGTTCTGTATCGTCAGGTTCCGGATAGTAACACTTTCACTGTCCAACCCAAGGAGGATTTCCACCCGCGTTGCCCCCAGGTGCCGTGCGTCAATGATACATTCTTCGGCAGTGGTTGTGCCTTCAAAGATCATGTCGGATCGGAGGTTGAGCGGGAAGACTTCGCGTTCCGCTGCGGGTTTCGCGGGATCGGAGTTGTAGGTACCTGGGTGGATATGCACATGCCACGGATCGGGTAGATTCGTCTTAGTGCTTATCAACAACGCGTAGGTAATCGACTTATACGGATTTGCTGCTGAGCCTCTACCGGTGAGTGCGTTGCTGCCGTTGACAGCGTCTATATAGATATGGGTTTGTGCGTCACTCACACCGTGGAGGGTGAGTGTAAATATAATGGCAAAAAGTGCCACGAT
>JAKZUG010000047.1:0-3376 GCA_047516705.1 Candidatus Poribacteria bacterium
TCATGGTTGGAAGTGCGCGACAGTACAGCAGAACGCTATTTTCGATGCGCCAACCGCTTACACGCACCACCAGACTACAGTGCCGGAAACATCGGATTCCGCTGTGTCCGAGAGGCACCACCTGGGCAAGCCGAGGCGGTGCATGTTCCCGTAGAACCACTTATCGACTATACAAAACAAAAGAAACTCGCCAATCTACAACTCCTTCAAAAACGGGCACAAAGGAACAGTCTCAAAGATACACTGATTGCCTTCGTTCTCATCGGAGGCGCAGTTTATAGCGTTGTGGTAAATCCTGAATTGGCGTTGGGCGGTACGATCGTCGGCATGATCGGTGCAGGGTTTCTTTTTACTGCAAGCGTGAATTTTTGGCGGAGATGGCGCGCCGTCCAGCGAGCAAAACAGGTGGAGTCCGAAAATTTTCTGCCTTCTCATTAACGCCTTTGCTGGCTGCTGATGGCTGATAACTAATGGTTTCCATTTTGTACTGACAACGGATAACCGACAACTGAACGCTCCTACTACATATACTTTTCAAGTTGACCAGAATTCAGATTCAATGTAAACTTTTCGCAAACCAAAGTATTGCGACGCTTAGTCGCTCTTATGGGAGAAAACGATGAACCCGCTATGTTTAGAACACTGTTTGACCGAAACAGAAAAACAGCAATTTGAAGAAAACGGCTTTTTGGTCGTCGAAGATGCCATCCCACAGGAGATGGTCGAGAAGTTGATCGCCGCTGTCGATCGCGTCGGCGCGGCGCACTTGGGCAAAGAAGAACTCCCACCCGACTCAAGCTTCAACCTCCTCGACTTCGTTGGTAGAGATGAGAGTTTTATTGAGTTACTGGATTGGCACACAACGTTCCCGAAAGTATGGGGGCTTTTAGGATGGAATATCAAACTCTACCATTCACACCTGATTGTGCTGCCACCGCTGCCACCCGAAGAACGTGATAAACCGAGACGACTCGGATGGCATCAAGACAGTGGACGACTTAATATCGAATTGGAAGGTAACCCGCGCCCACGTGTATCGCTGAAGGTCGCCTACTTCCTGACGGACACCTCAGTGCCCGGACGTGGCAATTTCTCCGCAATACCAGGCAGCCATCTCCTAAACAAGGTGGAAATGCCAGAAGACAGCATCGCTGATCCTGAGAACGCCACACCTATATTCGCGAAACCAGGAACCGCTGTCTTTTTCGATCGAAGGCTCTGGCACGCGGTAGGACGTAATACCTCCGACCTTATGCGCAAGGTGCTGTTCTACGGCTATAGTTACCGCTGGCTTCAACCTCGCGATAATATGACAGTGGAACACGTCATGGAATACTCCGACCCGATTCGACAACAGATTCTGGGTAAAAGCACAGGCGGTATGGGATATACCTCTCCCGGTGAAAAAGATGTTCCACTCCGCTTGTGGATTCAGGAAAACCTCGGCTCCGAAGCGGTCGCGCGCTAACATAGCAACACACCGGACAGGCAATGTTGCCCGTCCTTACATCTGCGTGCAAAATCAACGATTGAGCAATTCGGCATATAAGAAACTGAAAGGCACTGTACTTTTTTTGGCAATTCCAGCAGGAAAATTGTATACTTTATTTTAAATACAATACATACAATTTCCGAATATATACAGAATAGGAGTTGCCAACCCTGATGAAAAGTTTGTTTTGCCTGCTGACGGTTCTTATTGTTCCCGCGGTCGCCTTTTCACAAACTGGAACAATTGAAGGTACTGTCTATAACAACGACACGAAAGCACCATTGGCAGGCGCAGAGGTCCAGATTCTTCAAACCGATGAACGTCAAAAAACTGATGAAAATGGAAAATTCGTGTTCAGTACCGTTCCTGAAGGCACTTATACGTTAGTTACCACGGTGCCCGAGACTGAACTGACACAACGAACCGCAGTGGTCGTTACAGCGGGGGAAAGTCAAGAAACCGAAATCTATGTCGCAATGGGACAGTATCGTCTTGAAGGTATCAAGGTAACCGGCGAACGCGTTCCTAAGACTGTCAACAAAAAAAGCATTCAAGCAGCAGAAATTACGCGCTTACCTGGCACCGCCGGCGACGCGCTCCGAGCCCTCCCAGTCATTCCGGGCATCGGTGTCGCAAATGATTTTAGCGGGGCACTCTATATCCGCGGTGGCTCCGATGAGGATAACCTCTACTACTTTGATAGGGTGCCTGTCGGTTATCCGTACCACTTTGGCGGGATCGTCTCGTCTTTGAGTTCTGAAATTATCGACCGAATTTATGTTTACGCCGGAGGTTACGGTGCTGAGTATGGCGTGGATTCTCAGGCTGTAATTGACATATCCTCACAGAACAACAGCCCAACAAATTTGGGTGGAAAATTTAATCTCAATCTACTCTTCTCGGAAGGGTTGCTTCAAGGGAAAATCGGCGAAAAAGGGTTCTGGTACGCTGCCGGACGCAGAAGTTACATTGACCTCTTCATCGGATCCCTCTCATTCGATGCAGGAGCAATCACCGCCTTTCCCCGCTTCTGGGATTATCAACTTAAGGCAGGGTACGATCTCAGTGAAAAACATCAACTCTTTTTTAACCTATTCGCTTCTGGCGACCGATTTGCACTGAAGTTGGACGGCGCAAATGTAGACGAAGATTTCAGAGGGAACACCAGTTTTGAAAGTGGTTTTGAGGGGGCAGGGATCCACCTCCGCTCATTCCTCACAGATCGTCTCACCTCTTTTTTATCACTCACTCGCTCGGATTTCATGTTCGATGTCAACTTCGGTCCACAACTCTCTCTTAACATAGATGCACCGAGTTACACCCTGCGAGAAGATCTCACTTATGAACTAAACCCGAGGCACCGTTTAGAATCTGGGTTAATCCTCGGGATTGAGCCCGGTCAGGTTACTGGCATTTTCACGCGGATACCTGACGAAGGCGAAGTTGACTATGATATCCGCTTCGAGGAAAAGATCGCCTTAGACGAATATGTGCGTGGACAACGCATTGAAGGTTATCTGCAAGACAGGTACACACTACTGCCCTTCCTATCCGTCGTGTTTGGACTCCGTTTCGACTATTTCAACCGCACCGATGAACTCTCTATCCAGCCACGCGGTAGCCTGCTCTTGGAACTCCCCAATAACTCTGAAGTCCAGTTTGCTTATGGAATTTACAACCAGACCCCAATACCAGCACTACTTTCGCCAACTATCGGTAACCCGGCATTGAAGTCGAGTCGCGCAAGTCATTATATCCTCGAACTCAAACGGCAGCTTTCACAATATACAGAAGTCAAAATGGCAGCCTATTACAAAGACCTTGTAGGATTGGCGACGGTTGATGAAGAAGCCAGTTATCTTAATCAAGGGGTCGGCTATGCAC
>JAKZUG010000048.1:0-3530 GCA_047516705.1 Candidatus Poribacteria bacterium
CTTCTTATTCCGATCCCCCGATAAAGGGGATTTAGGTGGTGACTTCCTGTGGGAAGGGTGTTTTGCTGGGGCGTTCCCCCGATGCCCGATGACGTTAAAAAAATAATTCTTTTGCGTTTTTTATTTTATGCACCCTTTCTACATCAAAACTGTGTCATTAATTGTGAACGGGGCAGACCAAGATAGCACTTTGAATTTAAATGTTTCCGTGCATCCTCATATTTGGTATACTTTTTATGGGAACCAGAAATTGATCCCAGGATATATCCTTGTGCGGATCCGATCACTTAGCCCGGAGGTCACTGATGATAGAAAATGATGTCCAATTGATTCGTAAAACTCTATTAGGCGATGATTCAGCATTCGCCGCCTTAGTCGAAAAGTACCAGAAAGATGTTCACGCGCTGATCTGGCGAAAGATTGGGGATTTTCACCATGCTGAAGAGATTACCCAAGACACTTTCCTACAGGCATACAAAAAACTCGGGACATTGAGAGATCCCAAATCTTTTGCTGGATGGCTTTACGTCATCGCGAATCGGCTTTCCATTAATTGGATTCAAAGGTCCAAACCTAAAACCACAATGCAATCCTTGGAAAACACTTCCATTGTGGAAATAGAGGAATCTTCTTATACACACCATACCATGAATCAACGTGAGACAGAAGTCGAAGAACATCGCTCTGAGGTCGTCAAAGAACTTCTCGAAAAACTGCCAGAGAGTGAACGGACAGTCGTAACGCTGCATTTTCTCGGTGAGATGACAACCAAGGAAATCGGGAACTTCTTAGGTGTGTCGGTAAACACAATTAAGAGCCGCCTGCGTCGAGGGCGTGAGCGTTTACAAGAGGCAGAATCCTTGGTTCGCGAAGTGCTCGGCGGCGTGCAATTGTCCGCGGATCTCACCGAGCGTATCATGCGGCAAGTCGCCGAAATTAACCCGATCGTGCCACCGACTGGAAAACCGATGGTTCCATGGATGGCTTTAGGTGCCGCGGCGATCTTGGTGCTATTGATGTTAGGCGTTGGTAATCAATATCTCGCCCGTTTTCAGAGACCCTACAGTTTTGAGGCGCGATCCGAACCGACGATTGAAATCGTTGAGGCACCTATCGTCATTGATATTATATCAAAGCCGGCTGTCCGAAGCCGATTCGGACGGTCTGCTGTCCCCAGCAAAAAGGTCGGTGCCGGCACACAGATTTCTCAGGCGACTTTAAGATCCAATGCACAAGAGGATCGACGCAAGTTTTCTACGGCACAATGGACGCCGTCAAACGCGCCGCCAGGGGGTTATGTCAACGATATCTTCGCCGCCTCTGAAGGTTCCGTCTTTACTGTTTCACCGACAGGCATGTACAGACTCGCACCAGATGCAAACGCATGGACACGCATCAACGTAAGTGTCCCGATAGGTGAATCAGTGATGCCGATGGTAGAAGATCGAGGCGTTCTTTATGTTGTGTCTACTAACGAAATATTCGCGTCAATGGATAATGGTCAGACGTGGGACGTTTTTTGCACGCGCCCAAAGGGGGACCCCGTTGGGCTCATCATCTTGGATGAAGCCCGAGCGCACGATTCACAAGCTGATGTGACAATGTATCTCGCACTTGCCGATGAAGGCATTTTCCGATCTACAGATAGTGGCACACATTGGAGACCTCTTAACCAAGGATTGACAGGCGAAAGGATTTCAGCTGTCGCTGCTGTTGAGAGTACGCTCTTTGCTGGCACAAATCGCGGCCTCCACCGTTTCGATTCAGGGGTCTGGCGGAAACTACAGGTCGGGATGTCAAACACTGTTTACTCCTTGGCAGTCTCTGAAAAGAGTTTCTATGTTGGAGTAGGTCCCGATATGTTTGGGTTAACCCCACGGGATATAGGACCAAGAGCAGAGATCAGCGAACTGAATTCAGCCAAGATCTTCCGATCAAGGGACTTGGGTGCCTCCTGGACCGAAATAACACCCAAAAGCACATCCCCGTGGGGAAAACTCCCAGCTGGTATGAGGATATTGGCTGCTGGCGAAACGATTTTAGCACTCGGGGCTACCCAATTTCGTTCAACAGATAGCGGCGAAACTTGGACGTATATTGGAAATGACCCAAATGCCCTCATACTCAATAGTCTCCCGGCGGCAATGGTGGACGAGAGGACCTTTTACAAAGCTGGTGCCTTCGGCGTTCACCGCACCACCGATGGCGGCGAGTCGTGGCATCTATTTATGGACGGGATGGTGGGAACAAAAATAGTCAATCTCGTCTCCCTAAACAACAGATTGTATACACATACCGGCAATGAAATTTTTCAATCCCTCAACGGCGGCAGGTCCTGGAAAAGGGTTCGTGTGAGTACTGAAGAAGTCACGCCCGAACCTTTAGAGCACGATCCATATCCTATCGGTCTGTCTTACGGCTCAAAGTTGCTGGTTTCTGACAATACGCTTTATTTCGTCTCGCCTATAGGAAATGATTTGCAAATTTGCCGTTTATCTGCAGATGGCAATCTGCTAATGCCGATTCAAGGGGTCCCTACCTTTGATGACAAAGCGACGGCTACTCAAGGACGGATGGATAGCACGCAAGCGATAGAGACTGACTTATCCGAAATTGTGGTGGATCCCTTTGAAAGAGATGTGAAAACCATAACGCTTGCAGTCAGTCGCGATGTGTTCTACGTAGAATACAAACGAAGACTTTTCAAGTGGCGACTTGGGGATCCAGAGTGGACAAATACGGGATTCGTAGATGTCGGTGAACAATTTGATGCGGGTTCCTATAGAGGTTTCAAAATTGCGGTTTCAGGAGAAGTCATCTATGTTGGGAACCGGGATGGTCAGCTACTTCAGTCGCTTGATGGAGGTAGCAATTGGAGAGATATTACACCGAACCTACTGTTGCGCTTTAATCATTTTAAAGAGATAGTTTTTTCGAGTTCAACCCTTTACGTCGCTACCGACAAAGGCGTATTGGTTTCAGAAACCGGAGAATATTGGCGCGTAATGACCGATAGAGCAGATACACGCGTCGTTATCAACCAATTTGCTTTGGATAGCACCGAAATTTACGGCATCGCCGATACAGGGGTATATCGCTTAGATACCGGTGGACACTGGGAACAGTTCTCTGCAGAGGTGCCAGAAGGCGTGGATGCCCTCGCTATTACGAACGGTAGACTCTATAGTGCTGTCCCGGAGCGAGGTATCTTTAACATGTCCCTCGAAAATGTGGAATTGAGGGGCAACGCTCAACGATAAACCACAGAATGGTAGATATTCCGATGGATCTAAAAATTGCAAAAGAGATTATAGTTGAACATCCGCAAAGGAAATCCTCTGAAATCACAGAGGCAGTGGATGTCTTATATCAGGAATTCGGAACCTATCAAGCGATTACACGGGAAATGGGTAAATCTGACAAGTTCTGGATTATGCGACATCGCATCTTCCAACTTCCTGGAGGCATTCGTTGGCAAATAGATGAGGGACATATCGGAATTGGGCAAGGCTATCAAATCGCTCGGCTGA
>JAKZUG010000049.1:0-11264 GCA_047516705.1 Candidatus Poribacteria bacterium
GTGCATACAAATTGTGCTTATGAAGTTTAGGAATTTGATTAGGGAATTCTGTTCGGGAGGATCCGGTGCGATTGATAAACCGCACCTACCGCGTTAGGAGATCCGGCGCGCTACGCCTTCTGCTTCGGATTCCAGAAGGCACAAACCACCGCTGTAATCGGAATCGCGAGGACTAAGCCGAGCGTGCCAGCCAGTAACCGCACAATCTCTGCTGAGACAACACCGATGCTCAGCAGCTGCGCCGGTGGCGATTTGAAGAAGTTCAGATTCGGTGATGCAATCGTGATAACGAGGAGCAACTCCACACCGAGATAGGCGAAAACCAACGTGTTTACCATCGTCCCGAGGATGTCCGTCCCGACGTTGAGACCGGAGGCGATGAGCCGCAATGTCGGCATGTTCGGGTTCGCTTTGCGAATCTCCTCCATACTCGATGACACCTCGATCGCACCGTCAACTGCGACCCCTAACACACCCATCAACATCCCTGCTAAGAGGATCTGCACGAAATCAAACGGTGGCGTGCGCGTCGCCTCTATAATGTCCGCCGAAATCGCGTTCTCCAACCCAGAGAAATGGAGATGTTGCTGCGCGAGCAGGACAATCAGCCCCGCGACCAAGATGCCACCCATCGTTCCCAGCACGGCTGAAAACGTTTTCCGACTCGGACCGATGACAAACACCAGCGATACAAACGCCACCACGCCCGAAGTCAGCGTTACGATGAAGACCGCATTCGCACCCTGCGAGATCAACGGCAGCATGAAGAAATAGATGACGGCAGCAGAGATGAACATCGCGCACGCCGTACGGATGCCTTCAATCCGACCGACAAGGATAATCATGAGCAGCATTCCCCCGACCATCCAAATCAGGAAACGGTCTCTACCATAATCTTGGACGATGTTAACGAGGCTGATCTGCTCAGGATCCCCGGCGACACGGCACAGAATAACATCACCCGGCTCTGCAGGGATGCTCAGCAACGGCATATTGTGGTTTACGATATTCCGTAACACCAAGCGTTTGCCTTCATACATCCCGCTCAGCATCTCCACCTCAAGGATATGGTGTTCGCTCTTCGATTCATAGACATTGAGGACAGTCTTCTCTCCTTGCTCCATTTCACGAATACTATAGGTCTGCTCATACTTCTCATCCGAGAGCAGCCAGCGACTGTCCTTCCACGGTTTCACTGAGACGGTGACTTCATCAGAGAATGGAATATTCTGCTCGCTGAACGTTTCACGTAAAGCAACAGGAACGATATGATTGTCCAGATCACTTATAGCACTACTGTCAATCTCAAAAAGGAGATCCCCGTTCGACTCAAGCAGTCGGATAACCCTACCTTTCGCGTACTCCGATTGCTCTGAGATTGTCGCGGAGAGTCCATGTGTCCAGTGGTATACAAAGATGGTGCCGATCAAAACGATAACCATCGCAATAGGCACAGCAATACGTGCTTTGCTGTGCGGCGGGTCGGCACGGAACAACTCCTCTAACTCTTCTTCCGAAGGCAAGTCCTCATGAATCTCGGATTTGTCTACCTTCGCGTATTGCGTCAGGAACCCGGCAACGGATGCCGCAATCGGGACCGTTAGCACCAATCCGATAGTACCTACTACCGCTTGAATAATCGCAACGGCTGTCGCTTCATCGTTGACGAGACGGAGAAATGGGTAGAGGTAACCGACCTCTGGGAATTCAATGCGCGGGAGCAGCATCGTTATCATGTGAGCACCGAGGTATGCAAAGATGAGCGTATCCGCCATCGTCCCCATAATGTCGCGCCCGACATTCAACCCCGCGCGGATCGCCTGCCGCACGGTGATGTTTGGATTCACCTGCTTGACTTCATGGACACTTGAGGAGATGGACATACTCACGTCCATCATTGCACCGACAGCACCTAAGATAATACCAGCGGACAGGATACCTGTGAAATTCCAGTGATGCGAGACGGGGGTCCGCCACAGCGCAATCCCGAGCTCAAGGAATCCAAATTCTTGCGCTAGCCCCGTCAGTGCCATCGCATGCTGGCTGATCACTGATAAAACACCAACAGCGGCTAAGCCACCGAGGGTGCCAAGTACACCAGAGATGACCTTGAAACTAAACCCTGTAATGAGGAGGAAGGTCGCTAATGTGAGCAGGACAGCGATGAGGAGGGCAACGCCGATGGGGTTGTAACCGCTGATAGTCAATGGCACCAGCAGATACAACACGGAGAGTGCAGTGACAAAGAGCGTCAGAATCGCGCGAACACCTTTCATCCCTGCGACAAGTATCATCAGAACACCCAACACACCTGCCAGATACAGCAGGAACGGTGTACGGAAGTACTCCCGCATCGACACTCGCTCAATTTTCGGGTGCATCGGGTCCCGGAGCGGAATATCAAGGAACAGCACATCGCCTTTGTGTAACACGCGGTCCCCAAAGGAACGTCCTGTCCAGATATTGTTGACCTTGACTATCTCTCCACGAAATTGTCCAGAAAGGATACGAAAGGACAACACTTGGTCTGCTTCGTCACTTGTGTCTATCCCAATAACGCGTCCTAGGCAGACAAGCACCTGTAACGCGCCGTCGTGTGTCACCTCGGCAAACTGATAGAGTTTCACGTGTAACACCGCGACGCTCAACAGGATGAGCAAGATAGCAACGATTTTGATATTTCTTTCTCGCATATTTTTTTTATTTGGTTGTCAGTTATCAGTTGTCGGTAAGAGGTTTGTGATTTACGCAAGTTACCTCTTAACCAATAACCGATAACTAACACCCCTTCTGCTGCAACCGCTCCAGCACTAAATATCAAGACTGCAAATAGTTATTGCAAATAACATGCCAATCAGAAACGCCACATTTACGCTATAGTCCAGTGCTCCGGGTGCTAAAACTGCCCAAATCAGTGCAGCATCCACAGATGTATTGCCCGAATCCGTGCAGGTAGTAAGGACGATCTCCGAATCGTGACTTAGAGATGCTTCCGGATATTCTCCGCGACGCTGCGTGGGATTCCTTTCACAGACAGCAATCCGTCTAAACTCGCCTCCCGAATCGCTTCAATTGAACCGAAATGCTGGAGCAGTGCCTGTTTTCGCCTCGGACCGACGTTTGGAATCTCGTCAAGTACAGACTCACTCAGCGACTTCTGCCGGATCCGTCGATGATACGTAACCGCGAACCGATGCGCCTCATCGCGCAACCGTTGGATCATGTGTAAGGTCGGGTTATCCTCCCGCAACACAATCGGTTCCGATTTACCGGGAACGAAAATTTCTTCGATCCGCTTCGCAAGGGCAATCATCGGAATATCGGGAAGATCGGACGTAGCGAAAGCTTTCATAGCTGCCTGCGCCGCACTCAGTTGTCCCTTTCCACCATCAATCAGCATCAGATCCGGCAGTTTATTAAATTTTTCATCGTCTGCGAGGGCGCGGCGGAAACGGCGCGTGATAACCTCTTGCATCATCGCGAAATCGTTCTGCCCTTCAACCGATTGGATCTTGAACCGGCGGTACTCACTTGAAGCCGGTTTCCCATCTTCCAAGACCACCATCGACCCAACGGCAAACCGATCACCGAGATTGGAAATATCGTACGCCTCAATCCGTCTGAGCGGGTGTTTTAAATCAAGTAGTTCCTGAAGTTCAACGAGTGCGGGTTCTACACCACTACTATAAACCACGTTTTGTTCCCGCTGCGTCAGCAGAATCTCGGCGTTTTTCGATGCCAAAGTTTGTAGTTTCCTGAGCCTACCTGCTCTTGGCACATGTAACCCGACACGACTCCCACGCTTCTCGCTAAGCCAGCTTTCGATGAGTTCTACCGATTCAATCGGTATCGGCAAGACAACTGTCTTTGGCACGAAGACAGCGTTTTGATAATACTGCGAAATGAACGCACTTAACGCCGTCGCGAGCGATTCTGGATCCGCATCGTTGAGGTAGTAGTGCTCACGTTCAAGCAGCTTGCCATCTCGCACCCGCAAGAGCTGCACGCAGGCTATATCAGTCCGCGCTGCAATGCCGATGACATCCTCATCCGCTGTGGACACACTATCCATATTCTGTGTTGTAATCGCCTGTTGAACGTCCTTAAGCGTGTCTCGATATTTTGCAGCAGTCTCAAAATCGAGTGCCTCCGCGGCGGCTTCCATCTGCTCCGTCAATTCTTTAACAACAGCGTCCGTATTCCCACTTAGGAACTGACACACCTTCCGAACGATCTCGTCGTAATCTGTGACACTGATCTTATCTGCACAGGGAGCAGGACAGCGTCCGATGTGATAATCCAAGCAGACCCGGTACTTATTCTCCGTCTCCGTGAGCGGCAAAGTACAGGTACGGATAGGAAAAAACTTCGTCAACTGCTTCAGCACCTGACGTGTTGAACGCACATGAACAAAAGGACCGAAATATCGCGCCCCGTCGTTCTCGGCTTTACGCGTGATATGGATGCGGGGAAAAGGTTCATTCGTGGTCACGCGTAGATACGGATAGCGTTTATCGTCTTTCAGTTTCACGTTGTATCGGGGTTGATGCGCTTTAATCAGATTATTTTCTAAAATCAGTGCCTCTACCTCAGTCTCTGTAACGATGTAATCAACCTCGGTAATATAGCGCACCATCTGTGATGTCAAGCCAGATGTAGATTTATCACGAAAATAGGATCTGACCCGTGACCGCAAACGAATCGCTTTTCCGACATAGATGACAGTACCATCGGAGGCTTTCATCAGATAAACGCCCGGCACATTCGGAAGATATTGCCACAATTCAGGTGTAGCGTTATCAAGTTGTTCCGCCTTCATCTTCATGCTCCTGTGTCGGTTTGTGGCACGTTCGTTCCTCACTCGGTCCTAAGACAAAAATTTCTCATATACCGCCCGATAGATAGGTCTGCCTTCCAAGACATATTTGGTTTCAAAGTTCGTGGCGATATCACGGTCGGCTTTGAGATCTGCGTCAACAGGCTGAAGTACCGACAAATCTGCAAGCCGTTCCTGAATCTCTTGGAAATATGCCTCATAATCTGTCACAATATACAACCTACCACCATCGGAATTGAGTGTGTGCGTCAAGGCTTCCAGAAAGTCTTGATTCCGAAAAATCCGTCGTTTTTGCTGCCGCTTTCTGGGCCACGGATCCGGGAAATAGATATGATACGCCTGCACGGATGCTGCAGCGACATACCGGGTCAAAAAGTAGTTAGCATCCGTCCACACAATCCGAACATTTGAGAACGTCCCAGACGCTCTATCGACACCGAAATGCCGCATGTACTTCTCAAACCGCTCCCGTGTCAATTCGACGTACTTCTGTGCACGTTCCACCCCGATATAGTTAACCTTCGGATGCCGTTTCGACGCTTCAAGCAGGAAACGTCCCTTACCGAACCCAATTTCTATTTCCACGGGTTGTGCATTTCCGAAAAGTGCTTCCCAATCAATCGGCGCAGCCACCTCGCTGAGTGAAACAGCGCGTTCTGTTACAATGTCAATGATCTGGGAATGGGAAGTTGTATTCTGATAGTAGAGGTCGTTGTAGTTGGGATTTTCGCGCATAAGCTGATCACGCTTCCGACAAATATTTGTGGAGATGCGTTTTAACCAAATTGTCCTGCGGTTGATACCCCAACACTTCAACTGCGCCACTTATATCAAGATAACTCTGTTGATACCCGTCAGAGTTCGCAGAACGTCCGTACGTAATCAGATATTTAACGGGTCCATCGTAATCAACAGCCAAGCCAAAGAGTTGGACACAATCTCGCGGTGTTAACAGTGTACTACAGTGCCGAATGCCTCTCGGTTCATACGTCCCGTTTACACTCCCGATCCGGCTACTAAAGAACCGCATATCGTGCGCATCAACGAGATACCGTCCCGCGATCTCTGCCATCCCCTTCATCGCACCGTACCAGCCGTCCGGACGAAACTGGTCGCCCGTTGAGAATCGAGGCGGAGAGTTCAACCGCTCATTCCAACCTGAAACATGATTTGTGCTGGCGTATACAATCTTCTGAATACCGCCTTCTCGTGCCGCTTCAAACAGGGTCATAGACGCACCAATGTCGCTGACTTCACCGGGAACCTTCCCAAGCGAATCTTGGCGCACATAAGCGAGATGCACCAAGACATCCTGTTCACGACATAACTCCTGCATCGCAGCGTAGTCCCGAATATCTGCTTGCGCTATGCGAGAACTCGCGTCTACAATCGGGTTGATATCCATCAATGTTAATGTGTAGGTGTCTTGTGCTTCCCACGCCTGCCAGAGCGCGGTGCCGACTGTGCCAGCCGCACCTGTAATGAGTACACGTTGCTTCATCGCTTCCCTTTCAATCCAAATTACGTCCCGTTTTCAGCATCCAACGCCGCCATAATATCAGCGTGCACTGTTTTCGGGTCAACCACTAGTTGGACGTAGAACCGGTCGATTGCTTGTCCGCCTAAACCTGAGCACTTACACATCTCAACGTTCAATCCGAGTTTCGCCAAGATACCACTGAAGTAGTAGAGGAATCCCGTCTTTTCCTCACCAACGACGACAATCTCTGAGTAACTCCGTGCCGCCTCAACAGTGACATCATCAACCTGCCAGGTCTCATTCAAATTCACGTAGTTCCTCTCAAAAATCTGCTCAAGTGTAACCTCCTCTGCAAGGAGTCCCCGGATATCAAAATCAAGGTCCCGCTTGAGTTCTTCGTCAAGGGGCATCGGTTCGCCTCGGTGATGCGGCGGTTGGTGAACAAGCCGATAAATCTCAAGTTCAATATTTATGTCTTGCTTGGTATAGACGCGCGCATCGCGAACGTCTATACCGTTCGCGTAAAAGAGTCCGCTCACCGTGTGTAACTTCCCGATCTTGCTCGGACTACAGAGGTGCAGTTCTGTAAATCCGGGACGGTCAACAAATTGGACGATCCCTGTGATCGTGGTTGTATTGCCCTCTGTAACGGCGGCTTCCGCCTGCGTCGCCATCTTTATATGCATAGCGATCTCCTCAGGAGAAACGCTAATACGGTAGGAGACCGGCATGTGGTGAAGGAATTGCTGAAATTCTTCAACAGGTGCGAAAGCACCCCACTGTGTCTCCTCTTGCCCAACAAAGCGGGTTCGCGCCACTTCATATAAACTCTTCAGGTTATGTTTAACAACGTGGCTGAAGTTCTGTGAACCGTTGGCTTTGGAATCGCAGTAGGTGAGCAGATACAACGCCGTCAAACGCTCCAACGAGTTAACCTTCTTACAGAATTCGGTGATCGCGCTTTCATCCCAATGATGATAGCGTGCCAAATCTATCATTGCCAGGTGTTCTCGGATGAGAAAGCAGATATCATCTGTCTGTTGTGAGTTGAACCCAAATTCGGGTGCGATACGTTCCGCTTTTTCAGCACCGGTCGCTGGGTGGTTTGGATCCGGTTTATCTATATCGTGAAGGAAGAGTGCCATATAGAGCGGACTCAAATCTGAAAGTGATCGAAATGCGGTGTTGAGTTCCTCTAATTCAGAAGTCGGGGACAGCGACATCGGCGAGCCAAAACCTGCACCTCCAAACGGGCTGCTCTGTTCCATTTGCCGAATTTCATCAAGATACCCGATTGCAACGAGCGTATGTTTCCCAACCGTATACGGATCAAGGCTGCGTTCACTCCGTGTCATCATCGCTCTTTCAAAGAGTGCGCCACCCTCTCCGAGATGTGATAGAATATTGAGCCTATGTAAGCGTGTTAGGGTCTTCGCGACATGCCCTGCTATGTTTATGAGCTCTGCCATCCGCTTCTGGAAAGAACGCCAATCGAATGCATGAACATAGTGGGAGATGAATGTAGAAAGCGAGGCATCAATCTCAAAGTCGTATTGTTGGAAGTAGGTGAACAGTATAAACAGTTCATCCGTATCAAGTTCACCGAAGTTGTTATCTATGCAATACAAGATGTCGGTCCTTGCTGCAAGGACATCCGAGATTGGGATTCCGTTCGCCAACATCTTCCGGATTAACAATTCCGCCTTGAGATGTAGATATTTCGCTTTGGCATAATATTCAGCCATGAACTCGTAACGACCTTCGTCTGTTTCATCTGTTAATCCGAGGGCGTGAGCGATCTGTGCCTGTAGCGTATCGCCTTTTTCAGGATGATAGGTGAGATCATCGTACGGTGCATCGGCAAGTACATGGAGAAGATTCCGCACCTTGAACATGAAATCAAGGGCGGGCATCAACTGTTCGTCACCATAGCGTTCATAGAGTTCAGGGATCGACGTAAAGTCTGGAAGCCCACATATCCAGAGGGCATACTGAAGCGTTCGCAGCCCGCCCCGTCCCATTTTGATGTTCGGTTGGTTGAGGTAGATGGTATCCTCAGAGGCTTTGAAAGCGTCCGCTTTGGATTTCAGCAGGTCCAGCACAAGGGAGATATCAGATTTTCCAGAGTGAACTGCTTTTCGGAAACGCTCCGTCATTGTTGGATCACCCGCAATAAAACGCATATCAATCAGAGCAGTCATGTCCTGATAGTTCCACTGCGTTATATCCGCCAACGGACGGTAGATAAAACTGAATTCAAACCCCAGAATCACCGAGTGGAGGCTGTCAAAAAAATCGTAGAACCAACGGATCAGTTCGAGGGTGCTCTCATCGTAAATATCCTCCAAGTCCACAGAGGAGGTATAGACAACGTCTACATCCGAAAAATAGCAAAGCTCATTTCTGCCGTAACTACCGACACCATAGAGTGCGACATCCGGCATCCATTCTTCCAATTCTGTTTCTAAGTCGGCGGTGTCAACGTCCGGAATTTCCTTCAGCACGTCAATCTGCTTCTGGTATTCGTCACGAATCTGAAAAGAGGCTACCTCGTAGACCTTCTGAATAACTGCATCCCACATCTCCGTGTGAATCTTACAAGCCGCAAATCCGCTTTCCCCTTTCAAGATGCGGGCTTTCAACTGTTCCCGCTCCGCTTGGATGAAAGCAGCAAGTTGTTTTTGCAATTCCTCAAAAGGTACACCCTGATCCGGTACATAGGCATTGAGTCGTTTTTTTATCTCCATGGTTTCCATATCCGCCACCTGCAGTGTATCAGAGCATCCCAATTGTCGTATAGTTACCCTTGAATAGCGATTACCGAAGGTCTCACAAAAACTCATTATATACTAAACAGCGAAAAAAAGCAAGTGCGAATTAGGAACTGACATTTATCAGAGTTATGTTTACTCTACTACCGGCGTTGGCTAAGAGCGTGTCGTGTTATGAAAATGCGTTTTGTTTTCAAAAAGTTTCTTGATTTTTAGCGCATGAGATGGCATCCTAAGAGTTATCAAGACTTTTCAGGAGGACATCTCATGCGAGAACATATTATCACTTCAACGAAGTTTTTTCAATCTGCTTTGTATGCGAACTCTCGGGATATGACGCCCGCGCTCTGTGAAACCTTGCTTTTACTTTCAACGGGGCATCTCTTTGGACTTTACAACCCAAATCAAGTCGCAGATGCTTTAGGCCTCTCGAAAGCCAAACTTTATCGAGACCTCAAAGACGTGAGTCTCTATCAGTGGAAATCTCTATTGCTTAGCATCACATCTACTATCGCTATTGAAGAGATACGTCAGTCTGAGGTGAAGAGCGCAGCGACGCGTTCTCGGCGTTGTATCACGATAAGCGTTGATGACACCAATGACTCGCGATATGCTAAGGCACTCTCGTATTGCTATAACTGGTGGTCGAAAGATAAGCAGCGTGCCATCAACTGCCGAAATATATTGGCGATTACCCTGAAGGTTGGTGATGTGATCCTCCCGCTGAACATCCGTATTGTCAGTAAGCAAGGCAGAGGCAACACCGATAAACCGACCTGCTTTCGGACGATGATAAAAGAAGTCCTTGATATCTTTGACGCTGAAGGTGTTGATCTGAGAAAGTATCCGATCACCTTTGATTCTTGGTATGGCAGTAAAGACCTCATTGAGGCGTTGTTAGAGTTTGGGTTTACTCGCATTCTTATCCACGGTAAAAGCAACTACGTCATGGAGATTGACACTAAAACTGCCAAACTTTCAGAACATAAGAAAACCGTCAAGTTGCTCACAAATCAATGGGGGTGTGATAAACCGGTGCGTCGGCTCCGTGCCAAGAGTCCGACGTTTGGCGAACTCGTGCTTCTCTTTTTTTCGACGCACGGGAAAACCCAAACTATGATGGTCTTTGGCAGACCTTTACGATCCGCAGAAATCCTCCATATTTGGGCCCAACACCATGGCATAGAACAGTTTTGGCGACATCTGAAAACGGATATGCGACTTTCAGCAATGAGTTTACATCAACGAAACGGGGCTTATGGCTCCTTAGGCATAAAGATCATCAGTTATCTCATGATCCAGCGGGTGAGTCGCTCAACATGCCTGACTTTTCATCAGATAAAACTTCAACTTTCTGGGGAAAGGCAGATGTTGTCTATCATCAGCGCGCATTTTCATAAACAGAACACACAAGAACACTCATAACTATTGACTTAGACAACTTTCTGAGAAATATCAGATAGATTTATCCTTCTTTATTGAGAATTCTGATATTGATAGGGTATAATACCATCAAAAGATGAAATCAGTGCTGTACGGGGAGAATCGTTACGGAATTAGTTTTACACCCAAAATTAGTGTTTTTTACACACTTCATTGAAAGGAGAAGTAAAAAATGGATACGAAATGGATCCAATCAAATCCGTCTATCATGATGGGAAAACCTGTCATTGCTGGAACCCGCATTCCTGTTGAACTGATTTTGGAAAAGTTTGCGGCAGGTGAAACGATTGAGCAGTTGCTTGAAGCATATCCGCGCTTAACTGAGGAGGGTATCCGTGCAGCTTTTCGTTTTGCGGCGCAAGCCCTTCGCGCTGATGTCGTTTATCCTATCTCAGAACAAACGCCATGAATCTCATTGTAGACGAAAACGTCGACAAACTTATTGTAGACGCACTTCGACAGGATGGCCATAATGTTTTATACGTTGCCGAATTTGCCCCAAGTATTGACGACGAAACTGTATTAGAGCAAGCCAACCAAAATGGGGCATTACTGATTACGGAAGATAAAGACTTTGGTGAACTTGTCTTCCGTCAAGGACGAATCCATACAGGGGTCGTTCTCATTCGTCTTGATGGTTTATCTAAGCAGGCGAAAGCAAGAAGCGTCTCAACTATTTTTGCGAATCAAGGTTCTCAATTGTTGGAGGCTTTTAGTGTTATCTCTCCCGGGC
>JAKZUG010000050.1:0-3762 GCA_047516705.1 Candidatus Poribacteria bacterium
GTCTAAGACCCGGCGCGGTTGCAAACCGCGCCTACCGGACCTGGGGACCGAGGCTATTATTTCTCTTAAATTGACACCTATAGTGTGGTTAGGAATGCAGATCATATTTGGGAGAGTACGCCGCAAAACTGCGCCTACCGATATTGAGCGGATTCTTAACTACCACATCACCGTGCCACCGGTGTTGATGTCTTGACCGGTCATGTTTGCGGAATCATCTGAGGCGAGGAAGACCGCTAACGCAGCGGCATCCTCAGATCCTGATCCTTTATCACTGTAGCCTTCATCCGCACACCACCTACCAGCGATAACACTTTTTGGATTTTCCTGTTCGTACCGCTCCCGCAACGCTTCTTCATCAAAAGGTTTGTTCATGTATTCAGCCCTGCCTCTTGCAAGCTCAAGGCTTCTCTCCGTATGCCAACCCGGACAGATGGCGTTGACGTTGATGTTATAACGCCCGACATCAGCTGCGAGTGTCCGTGTGAAACCGATGACCCCCATCTTAGAAGTCGCATAAGGTGCCCTGTGCGATAGTGGTTGTTTGCCTGTCCCAGAACTGAAGTTGATGATTTTTCCATATTTCTTGCGGATCATCTCCGGCAGAACGGCTTTAGAACAGATGAAAAGCGAATCGAGGTTTATCTCAAGTGTGCGCCGCCATTCCGCCAAACTCATATCCCAGACATCTTTCGTCGGTCCAGCGATACCGACAACATTGGCAAGTATATCAATAGTGCCGAACTTTTCAATCGTGGCTGTGACCATCTCATTGGCAGGTGCTTCTTGCGAAACGTCGGTTTCAAAACAAATTACATCTCCACCGGCAGCTCTGATTTCTGAACCTACCTTTGCTTCTAACTCCTGCACCGGTATAACATCACAGATGGAAACCGCTGCCCCTTCTTTTGCAAAGCGTCTTGCAACGGCTTCAGCATGTCCTCTACCGGCACCCGTTACGATCGCAACTTTACCCGCTAATCGTCCCATGAAAAACCTTCCTTTTCCTTAATGAAAATAGACGTAGTAGGTTAACATCGTAGCAGAAGAAGTTGAGGGTGTCAATTGAAATTGGGGCAGTTCATCAAGGGGCGAGGTTAGAAACCTCGCCAGCGAAAACGTAGAAAACGATCGCGACCAGGAGGTCGCTCCTACAGAAGATGGCGTTGACAAAATTCGATGTATGCTATACACTCAAGGGTATGGAAACAGCAACAACACACTGCACACGCGGCACTATCGTCGGGATTACAGGCGGGATTGCCTGCGGAAAATCAACCGTCGCAGCACTGCTTGCAGAAAAAGGTGCGATTCCGATCAATGCCGATGAAATCGGGCACCAACTCCTCAAGGCGGATAGTCCCGTTATTGATGAACTGACCGAGGCATTCGGACAGGACATCCTTGACGCATCTGGGGATGTGAGTCGAAAAAAACTGGGGGCAATTGTTTTTAAGGATAAAGCCGCACGAGAACGATTGAACAGCATCCTTCACCCGCTGATTATCGAACGTTCACGTGCCCGCGCCCGTCAACTTGTCACTGAAGACCCGACGTGTATTGTGCTACTTGACGCGCCGCTCCTTATCGAAGCGGGTGCGTACGACACGGTCGATCTGATTGTTGTCGTGACGGCTTCACCAGAGACGCAGCTGCGACGCACGTTGGAGCGAAGCATCGCGCAGGGGAGACCGCTCACCGAAACCGAGGTTCAAGCGCGGATTGATGCACAGATGCCGGTCACGGAGAAAGTCAAGTATGCGGACGTTGTGATAGAGAATGAGGGGACGCTTGCGGATCTCCATAGGCAGGTGGACGAATTTTGGGAGAGACTTCAGAAGTAAGTTAAGGTATCGCGAGCACAGCTCGCTCCTACAGAAGAGGGTTGTTAGTAAGGTATCGCGAGCACAGCTCGCTCCTACAGTTAGTGGAAGATCGCGAGCACAGCTCGCTCCTACAGAATACCTAAGAGTAAGGGATCGCGAGCACAGTTCGCTCCTACAGAAGATTAAGATTTAATCCCAGAGAAGATTGATGGCGTTTGCCTTGATAACACAATAGACCGCCGATCCCTTTTGTAATTCCAATTGCTCACGCGCTTCGTGCGTGATTTTTACTGAGAGCGGATGACCTTCAACGAGGATAGACAACAGTGTCCGTTCTCCGACAACATCCAATTCCTGAATTGTGCCGCGCAACATGTTGCGGGCACTGATCGGCAAATCTGGCGCGAGCGAGATGATAATGTCCTCCGCACGGATAGCTACCGGTAGTGATGTGCCAATCTCAGCATCGGTGTACGGAATAACGAGTTGCTGGCTGCCAATCTCTAACGATGTCACCCCACGTGCTTTATCTGAAAGGGTTACCGGAAGCGATAGAATATTCTCGACCCCAGTCAGTTGTGCGATCGGCATCGCTGACGGGGCAGTTAGCAATTGATGCGGTTCACCACTGGCGGTAATCTTTCCGTCTGAGAGGAGGAAGGCTTCGTCGGCGAGTGCCAGCACTTCAGAGAAGGCATGCGTAACATAGAGAATCGGTATATCAAAAGCGTCTTTCACGTGACGCAGATATGGGATAATCCGTCCTGTCAGGGCACTATCAAGAGAAGCGAGCGGTTCGTCCATCAGGAGCATCCGCGGTTCCATAGCGAGTGCCCGCGCAATGGCAACCCGCTGCTGTTGTCCCCCGGAAAGCTGCTTCGGGTATCGCTGAAGCAACTCTGAAATCTCAAGAATATCAATTACGATTGAAGACCTTCTTGGCTTAGGTTGTCCATATCGGATGTTCTGTGCGACGGTGAGATGTGGGAACAGGTAGCCCTCCTGAAAAACATAGCCGAACCGTCGTTTTTCGGGTGGAAGATTAATTTTGGATGCGGACGCGTAAAGCGTCTCATCACCAAAAGTGATCTCGCCTTCGTCGGGAGAAAGAGTGCCGCTGATGCAGTTGAGAAGCGTACTTTTCCCACTGCCAGACGCACCTAAAAACGCAGTGACCTTCTTTTCCAGTTCACAATCGAGCTCTAAAGCGAAACTCCCAAGGCGTTTACGAAAGTTGAGACTGATTTTGGTACCGTTTTCCATAATGAACTCTATTACTCAAACCCGCTGTCATCAAATCCACCGCCATCATCCATATCATCATATCCATCAGAATCCATATCGTCAGATGAATCGTCATCATCGTCATAGACTTCACTGAGCACCAAGCCTGTCAAAAGCAAATCCTCATAATCATCATCAGCATTATCTGTCGGCTCCTCTGCATTCTCAGGTGTTTCATTTTGGGAACGTCGATACAGATGCCAAACAAGCAGCACGCATACAACAACGCCAATGAAAATTAAGCTTGTTTCCAAACTCATGACATTTTCTCCTTTACGGTTGAATATGGTTCTTTGTAATTTCGACCGCCTCCACAAAAAAGCGTACCTACCGGAGCGTGAAGCGTTCCGTTAACCAGAGCGCAACAAAGGCAACAACGCTTGAAATGAGCACCAGTCGATAGACCATAGCATCTTCTCCTAATTGTACAGCGTTGAAAATCGCTAACGCCATCGTCTGGGTTTTACCGGGAATGTTTCCTGCGACCATGATAGTTGCACCAAACTCGCCAAGGCTTTTGGAAAAACCGAGGATAGTTCCGCCGATAATCCCGCGATACGCAAGCGGGAATGTTATCGTCCAAAACACTTTTATAGGCGAGGCACCAAGTGTACGCGCCGCATTTTCAAGTTCTCGTGGTACAGACACCATC
>JAKZUG010000051.1:0-3954 GCA_047516705.1 Candidatus Poribacteria bacterium
GGTTACATCTTCAACGGGTGCTTCAACAGTAGTGGGTGCTTCGCCACGCACGATGAGTTGATACTCATCCCCGCGTTTTTCAATCAGAATTGCTTTAGTGGTTGTGCTGCCACAATCCGTAGCAAGAATAGAGCGGATTTCCCCCGCTGGTTTGTTCATATACGTTCGTCTCTTCCCTTCTTGTAGGAGAGGGTTGTAACCCCGATTTCCTAATAACCTAATTGCCGCAAATACTCCCGATTCACTGTCATCCGTTCTTCATCTGAGCGGTCTTCGACCATGCCTGGGCACGCCGTAATCCACCGATCATAGTTGAGTTCCTCTAAGGTGGACATGATTCTCGGAAAATCCATTACATTTCCAGCACCGACATCAACCCAATTCACGTCGTATGTACTATCATCTCCGCCTGTGTAGCCTGAATAATCCTGAAGATGGACGTAGGCGAGGACATCACTATAACGCCGAATGGACTCAATCGGATCGTAGCCCCAAAGTGCTGAATGCGACACGTCTATGCATAACTTGCACTTTCGGAGCAGGCTCATATATTTTGCCCAGTCATCAATAGAGTCAACGGTCGTATTCGTGTGGATATGATAACAGATATCCAGACCGTATTGTGCAGCGTATTCTGCCCATTCTTCGGAAACGTCAGCGAGAGCTGCGAGGTCGGAATTATCGACAGGTCGATCCTTCGGTTTGCCTGCCCCCATAAACATGAAACAGTCGGCTTCAACTTCTGCGGCGAAGTCAATCCGTCGTTTATTGAGTTCCATCTGTTCCGTGTTCTTATCGATCGGTAGTCCGCGTGCTGTGACGGCAGCGACGGGCAAGTCCACATTATCGCAGACCTGTCGGATGCGCTGTGGTGTCCCTACCCAATCCAAGGATTGACGCATCTCCCAACCGTCCCAACCTGCGTTTTTGAGTTGGGTCAACAGCTCTTCAAAATCAGGTTGTTGCCAACGTAAAGTGCTATATCCAAATTTGAAACCCATGGTGTTCCTCCTGTATGGTCCGGTTTCTCAGTTTAGGTGCGAATTGCTCCCACTCCAAAAATATATTATAACACATCTGTAAATAAATTGCAGTTTTCAGTTTTCAGTAGGTATAGGGATGAAGGATGTTAATTGTCAGAATCAGGATTTGCAGGATTTTAGGATTTGCGGGATTATAGAGGCTATAGGATTGACACACGGAAATTTTTGCGTACTGACGACTGATAACTGATAGCTGACAACTAATAGAAAAAATTGCTTGCTATATAACAGCGGATTTTGTTAAACTATATCCGTAAAACTTAGGGAATATGAAACACCCATTTTTAAGGAGATAATATGGATAAAGTGAAACTCGGTTTTATCGGAACTGGCGGTATGGCTGGCGCACACATGCGCAACCTTAAAGATAACTTTGAGGATGTCGAATTTTGCGCGATGTGCGATATTTCGGAAGACCGCGCGAAGGCTCGTGCCGAAGAATACGGCGGAAACGTTTACACCGACTATCGTGTCATGTACGACAAAGAGGATTTGGACGCGGTTTATATCTGCACGCCGCCGTTCGCACACGGTGAACAAGAACGTATCGCTTGTGAACAAGGCATCGCGATGTTCATTGAAAAACCGATCCATTCGGAGCTGGAACCCGCAATCATTATCAACGATTACATCGAACAGACCGGTGTCATCACGAGTGTGGGTTACCACTGGCGCTATGGCGGCAATGCGCAGAATGCGAAAGCGATGCTTGAAAAACAACCGCAGATTCTCGGCGCACTCGGTTATTGGATGGGCGGCATGCCCGGCACGCCGTGGTGGCGGGTTCGCGCGCAATCCGGCGGACAGCACGTTGAACAGACAACGCATATCTTTGATCTTGCCCGTTTCCTCGTCGGCAGCGACGGTAAAACTGTACACGGTGTTGCCGCGAGCGGTAGCATGACGCATATTGAGAACTATGACGTAGACGACATCACCATGGTGAACATTGAGTTTAAGAACGGTGCAGTCGCCAATATCGTCTCAAGTTGCGCTATGGAAGGTTTCGGACGTGTCCATCTTGAAGTGTTCACACGAGGACTCGTTGTTACCGTTGGTGGTCCGAACAATGTGAATCGAGGCGGAGAGACAGAACCGCTTCCGGGCGGCGGCGGAGAAGACCGGGATCGCGTCTTTATTGACGCTGTGAAGAGTGGTGATGGCTCTAAGATTCTATCGCCTTATAGTGATGCATTAGAGACGCTCCGCATCATGCTCGCGGCAAGCACCTCCTTCCGCACCGGTAAGGCTATTGACTTATAGAAAATAACAGGCACATACGCTTAGTTACGGCACGACGGCGCGTGCCTACTACTTTAAAGAAAGAGAGAATTATGCCAATTAATCAATCCATCTGCTTTGGTGGTTTCAGTCGTGGTAGGGACCCGGTAGAGGTTATCGAGAAAGCCGCTGCAATCGGTTATAAATCTATTGAGATGCTGCCCGCAGAACTTTGGCCCGTCGTCAAGGACAACGGGATGCGCGTTGGAATTATCGTAGGGCACTCGTCCCTGCCGTCCGGCTTGAATGATCCGAGCAACCACGATCGGATCGAGGACGAACTCCTCAAGAACATCGACATCGCGGCAGAAAACGATGTCCCTGGACTCATCTGCTTCTCCGGTAACAGAGAGGGTAGGTCGGAAGAAGAGGGACGTGATAACACAATAGCAGGTCTGTCCCGCGTTACCAAAGTTGCTGAAGAAAAAGGGATCAATCTCTGCGTTGAACTCCTTAACAGCAAAGTCAACCATCCGGACTATCAATGCGATACGACGGTGTGGGGTGTCGAAGTCTGCCAAGGTGTCGGTTCACCACGGGCGCAGCTCCTCTACGACATCTATCACATGCAGATTATGGAAGGCGACCTCATCCGTAACATCACGGACTACAGCGATTACATCGGGCACTACCACACGGCTGGCAATCCGGGTAGGCGCGACCTCGACGATGAACAGGAGATCTACTATCCTGCCGTGATGCGCGCCATCGCAAACACCGGATACGAGCTCTATGTAGGGCACGAATTCAGTCCCAAAGGCGATGCGTTTGATGCGATGCAGCACGCTTTTGAGGTGTGTAACGTCTAAACACGTCTACAGAACGCTATAGGGACAGGTTTCTCTATACCTGTCCTTATTTTATAACGTGAGTTCAACTTTTGACTATAATCATAAATAGACATAGCACTCCGCTGGAGTGCGACCGATCGGCACTGAACGTTCTATTCTCACTGCGAAGCAATGTTGCTCCGCTGGAGCAAGGTGAGCGATTTTTGAACCCCATTTTCAATACCTTGAGGGTGCGTGTTGATACGCCCATTTAGGTGCAACCTCCTCACACCAGATGACGATTAAGAATTTAAACAGGTAATTCCGATTTTCCCCGGGCTTGGTAGGTGCGGTTTCCCAACCGCACCGGGTCTCTCTATAAAATTACCCAATTTATTTTTTAATCTTCATGAGGTGTGATATGTCTATAGCAGCCCGCCTTGAAGTCAATGCACTCCGGCGGAGTGCTATGTATCTAAGTCGTTTCGGCTTGACAAGGGTTTGCAGAGAACCTTTTACCGAGCTCACGTTATTTTTACATTAGACATTATAATGATTTAGTTTTAAGTTTTAGTTGGTCTATGATAGACTGAGAAAAAATAGAATATAGGAGACCAACTGATGATCCGTTATGAAGTTCTCAAGGATAAACCGAAACAACTTCTGTCCCTGACAGGCTTTACCTCTGAAGAGTTCTCAGCACTCCTACGGCCCTTCTCCAAGCGATTTTTGGGGTTCGTTGAAACAAAGACGCTTGATAGTAAAGCCCAGAAGAAACGGCAGTATACGCTCTATACAAATAGTTGCTTTCCAAGCATTGAAGACATGTTGCTCTTTATTTTGATGTACCTGCGAAAAGC
>JAKZUG010000052.1:0-4187 GCA_047516705.1 Candidatus Poribacteria bacterium
GCGCCTTCATCAGTTCTACATCTGCTTTCGGTACGGCGTTTCGCACCACAAAATAGCCGAGCAAATCGAGGTGCCATTTTTCTTCCTGTGTCAGCATGATTCTTCACCTTTTTCGAGTTTATTGAGGATTCGTTTGGCAAACCCCTTTTCGCTCCGCTGGATCAATTCCAATTCGTACTCGTCGTCAGAGATGCAATGCCGATGTGCCTCTATAGGCAAATTATAGTTTTCATTGAAATAGAAACTGAATTGATACCGATTGAAGACGACTCGACGCGGGTAATCTTCCTTCCAAAACTTTGTGCCGTGCATCAAGCGCGGTGAAAAGATGAGGCAATCCCCTGCCTTCAATTCAAACGTGATTGCGGGGGCCCACTCGTTATCAATATCAAGCGTCGTGGGCAGCTTAATCTGCGATTTGTGCGTGCCGGGGATGCACATGAAGCCGTTGTCCTTCGGTACATCAACGAGCGTTATGGCGGTGTTGACATAATTGCTGTAGATTTGCCCGTTTCCAGCTTGGTAGTCGTTGTGAGGGTTACGAAATCCATCAGGGAATTCAAAACCGCTGGTATCCCGATGAAGTTTCTCCTTTTCACCTTCAGGAATAGGACGTTGCTTCTGCAAAACGAGCGCGGAATTGAAAAGTCTCGGACGGTTCCACATCAACCCCATCACTAACCGCAAGGCTTTCTCGTTGAGTGATAATCGCTCAAAAATTCGATCACCGTACTGAATATTACCCAACACGCCGCTGTATTTGTCTTGGGTGACATTCACTGGTTCAGGTGCTGCTTCGGGTTGTGCAAACCATCCGTTTGCAATCTCAAGCATCTGTTCGACCTCTGTTGGTGACACCACCTGTCGAAGCACCAGATAGCCAAAAAGGTCGTAGTGCCACTTCTCCTCTTCCGTTAGTGTGGAAGGGAGATCAATCGCACTGTCTTCACCGCGAATTAGCATAGCATCTCCTATTCCATTTCAAACGCAGTTTGGCCGAGAAAAAACTTCGATTTGCTGACAACTTTACCTGTATCTGCATCAACCAATTCATCTTCGTCCTTCAATAGATAAGTGCTACCAGCTTTTACATCAGCAGAAAATCTTGATACGGTTTGAACGGTATTCGGTGTGCCCGTATTATCAAAAGAATTGTGGACAGTCGACACCGACATCTCGTGTTTTCCTGGGGCGACCAAAATTTCGCCGATAGAGTCTCTTCTGTGATCCCCAATTTTCTCACGCAAGGCTAACTTGTTATCAATTTGCAACACAATTAGGTTATACCGGTGGATCCACCCTCCCTCTGTATCAATTTTGATAGTGGCGAGTTCGGATTTCGGCAACTCCGGTGCTTCATACGCACCTTCTGGCATTATCACTCCGCAACCGATAAACGGCAGAAATAGAAGTATGCCTACGAGTAGAACTGGGATGCTCAATCTTTGTTTTAACTGTTGAGTTCCAGTGCTATTACCGTAGCAATGTATCCATTTATAGCGTTTCATTTTTTCTCCTAAACCTTGTTGCTCATACTGTATCGTTAAGTATAAAATCTACTACAAACTGTCTAAGTGATGCCTTCACTTCATCAGGTTTTTCTATCCAAAGATAGTGTCCTGATTCGGGGATCGATGCAAATGTACTACGAGGTAGTTTGGAGGCAAGTGTTTCTATAAAGTGCCGGGGGCGAGGGTCACAAGCCCCATGAAGGAAAAGAACAGGCACAGGTAGATTGTAAACGGATTCCTGAAATCTTGCATCTGTGGTGTACCCCTTCCAGTCCGCGCCGACCTTTTCGTTCGCTTCATTGCTCACAGGATATTCATCAAAACTTGGAAGATCGTTAACTCGATTTGGGTCAAATACATCCATCTTCTTACTTAAAGTGCGAAGCCTGTCTAATATCCGTTCCCTATCAGCACCTTTAGCACGTTCTCTTTGTGCACGCAGACGTTGATATTCTTCACGCTCTGATTCACTCAGCACATTTAACCGATTTTCGCGATATTCCTCGTGCCATCGCGCATCAATACCCGTGCCTGCAATGTGAAGAACAGCTGTCGTACGAGCCGGAAACCTAACTGCATAGGCTAAAGCAAGTCCGGCACCCCACGAATGACCTCCAACAATCCAACGTTCAAAGTTGAAATGCCTTCTTAATCCCTCCAAATCATTAACAAACGTGGACACATCGTAAGGACCTATTGGTTGTGAGCGTCCACTTCCACGTTGATCGTACCGAATGACCTGACATAAGTCAGAGACCATGTCGGCGACGGGGGCAAGATAGTCGTAACCACCAGGACCTCCATGGCAAAGCACCATCGGTTTCCCTTTGCCCTGAACGGCTGTCCAAAGCCGAACACCATTAATCGGAAGTACCTGTTCTCGGTACATATCTCCTCAATTCTAAGCGAGATTGGTTTATCTTGGTTTGATGCTACCTCAAGTTTCGGTTCACGATTCCATCAAGTCGGATAGATTGCAATTGGTGTAACTATATTATCTGATTGAATCATTGTCAACTGAAATTTCTGACATCGGGATGGGTTGGTGCAGCCTTATCTCTTGACATGAAGACGAAATTAGCAGATAATCTAAGCAGCAGTTGGAAGAGTTCTGTCTGTTGACAATTGGGTGAATTCGACGTGAACGGCACGCTTAACTTAAAAGGGGCTGACGATGAAGGTAGATCCACAGCAACTCATTGATAACGGTTATATTGTGCTACGACAGGTTGTTCCGCCTGATCAGTTAGAAGAGCTAAGGACAAGTTTTGAAACCCTCGTTGAAAAGCAAAAGGTAATCTGGGCAAGAGAACGGAAACGGGAGGAAAAGCCCGAAGGCGTTTGGACAACAAGTGCGCAACCGAGAGTGTTTTTCGATGAGGTTGTTGACGCGGCGACTGCCAATACCATTGAATTTTGCCTGCATGAGAACACCCTCGGCGTGAGTCAACAACTCATGAGGTCACCTGAAGCAGCGATAACGCTGATGGCACTGATGTGTAATCCGGTGCGAGACCACGGTCCCGCCAGTTGGCATCGTGATATTGATCCCACGGTACAGGTACCTCTAAAGGGCATGCAGATGGATATGGTCAAAAACGGACCAGGCTACGTTCAATGGAATATCCCGCTTTACGACGATAGCGTGTTCTGGCTCGTGCCAAGAAGCTACTGCCGTCCAAATACCCCAGAGGAACATCAACACCTATTGACACGTCCACAGGAGCCGATGCCGGGTGGGATTCCAATTGAACTTTCAGCAGGCGATGGGGTGGTTTATAGTCACATGGGTTTGCATTGGGGCAGCAACTATAGCACAAAATTGCGACGGACTGTTCACCTCGGATATCGCGCCTTCGGCGGTGCCTTGTATCCAATCGTTGACCATTTCTATTGGAGTCTGGACTTCACCCAACATCTTCCGGCCGAGGCTCGCGCCCAATTTGAACATTTCTTCCGACTCCATCAACAGCAGTGCAATGTAATTGAAGCGACTTTCCACGCGATCCGTAATAAAGATGCTGACGGTTTTCGAGATGGGTTGGCGAAGCTGCACCCGGGTGAAGAGGAACGCATGGTCACGGTCGTATTTCTCTCAAAACTCGCAGACAAGGTTCGTAAACTCAATGACCCCGAGATTAGCAAGTTGTCAGTTGAAGAGCGCATCAGCGCAATCTCCGCGCATCGACTGAACTTCGGTCTCTATGAAGATTTCGCCCGTCGTTTTTCCGCTAAAGATGCCGAAAGCATCTGGAAACGGTTCTCGACGCTATATCAAAAAATTGAGGCAGAAATTGCCCGATCTGTTCCCGACAGAGCATCCCGTGTGATGCGCTATCAGTTAACCGACATGCCAGCAAATTTCGAGGTAGAGAACTTCATTCAGAGCTGGTAGAAATGTAGAACAACTTTCAAACGAATTGAGTCAATCAGATGTGTCCGTCGTGCAATGGGTATGCGACTTGCGCTGGACGATTGAACAATTTCACCGTGAAGCGAACAGGAGCTAATCATTGACACAAAATCGAAGTGTAATCATCAAAATTGAGGCAGGTTCGGTCAAGCGGCACAATGACCTCGTCCGCTTGCGTTTCAAGCCGAAACGTTATTTTCCCGATTGGCAAGAAGGGATCTCAGTGCTTGCGATGTCCAGAGCTGATGCAGACGGTCACGTCT
>JAKZUG010000053.1:0-8190 GCA_047516705.1 Candidatus Poribacteria bacterium
CCAATGACCTGCATTGGCACCTCATACACCCGCAAGACTTCTTGAGAATACTGACAAACTAAAACTGGGGGCAGATGCATATTCGGTTGTGGGTTTTCAGTTATCAGTCGTCAGCAGTCAGTTTTCAGTTATCGGTGGAGAGAATCAGGATTTACAGGATTATCACATATTTTCCTCTAAGTCAAATTATAGAATGTGTGAATATTTGGTAAAAGCTTTATCGGTTGTCGGTTTTCTTGTCAGAATCAGGATTTGTGGGTTGAGGTTTACATATCGCGGGCACAGCTTGCTCCTACAGAGGAGCGGAACTGAATGCCCCTGAAGAAAAATAAAATGTAATTGACAGGCGGCTTCTGACATGCTATAATTTAAAGGCAAGTGGAATTAAGGTAAGGGATCGTTTTGATACGATAACAGCGGAGGAATTTGGATTATGAATAAGGTGCTGGTCAGCGATTTGCTGTCACAGCAAGGCTTAGATGTTCTAACGGAGAGCGGCGACTTTGAAGTGGATGTCATCCTTGATCTCTCGCACCAAGAACTGTTGGACCGAATTGCTGACTATAATGCGCTGCTTATCAGAAGTGCAACGAAGGTGACCGCGGAGGTTATTGACGCAGCAACGCAGCTGAAGGTCGTTGGACGTGCCGGCGTTGGCGTGGATAACATTGATGTGCAAGCGGCAACACGAAACGGTATCTTGGTCGTCAACACTCCGACCGGTAATACGATTGCGGCGGCGGAACATACGATCGCGATGTTGTTAGCATTATCGCGCAATATAGTACCTGCTGGCATTTCACTGAAAAATAGGACCTGGCGGCGCAACGACTTCATCGGTGTCGAGTTGTATGGGAAAATTTTTGGCACTATCGGGTTAGGACGCATCGGACGTGAAGTGACGAAACGCGTGCAAGCGTTTGGCATGCAGGTTATCGCCTACGATCCGTATATTTCAGCGAGTGCTGCAGAAAAAATTGGTATCCGACTTGTTGACCGAGAGGCACTTTTTCAGGAGTCGGATTATATCTCCATCCATACGCATCTCAATGCTGAAACCTATCATAGTATTGGTGCATCAGAGTTCGCGCTGATGAAACCGAGTTGCCGCTTGATTAACTGTGCCCGTGGTGGTATCATTGATGAAGATGCGCTCTATCATGCCTTGAAAACGGAACAATTCGCCGGTGCGGCGTTAGATGTTTTTGAAGACGAACCCGCGACCGATACACCGCTATTGGACTTAGAAAATGTTCTGGCACTTCCTCACCTCGGGGCATCAACCTCAGAAGCACAGGAACACGTCGCCGTTGAGGTCGCACAGCAGGTGCGAAATGCGCTCCGTGGACAGCCGGTCGCCAATGCTGTCAATCAACCTAATATTGATCCGAGGACACTTGATATTCTGGGTCCCTATCTGGAGCTTGCCGAAAAGATTGGCAGTTTTCACGCGCAAATTGTTGAGGGGCAAATATCAGCGATTAAAATCCATTATAACGGGACGCTTTTCCAGGAAGAGGATGTCACCCCGGTAACTGTAGCATTACAGAAGGGGCTTTTGGCACCCGTCCTCGCGAACGTGAACTATGTAAACGCGCCTTTTCTGATTAAACAACGCGGGATTTCTGTTACGGAGACAAAGAGCGAATCGGAAGCGAATTATGCGAACTCCATCGCGATTACGGTTACAACGGATAAAGGTGAGACGGTGATTGAAGGCACCGCATACGGAAAAAAAGACATCCGCATCGTGAGTATTGATCAACTTCATATAAATGTGCGGCCGACCGGGCATATCCTCCTCATCTATAACAGCGACCAACCTGGAATGATAGGATTAATGGGGACGATTTTGGGAGAGCACCGTATCAACATCGCGGATATGACTGTTGGACGTTCACGCTTATCAGAACTTGCTGTGACGCTTATCAACGTCGATAGTCCGGTACCTCGGCACGTTTTGCAAATGATCGCTTCACAAAAGAAGATTGACTTCGTTAAGCAGGTTTTCCTTCCGCCGCAAGAAGGCGAGATTGAAGACTTCACTAACGATGACATGGAAGCGCGAGGTTAGGACCGCTGTCGGTACGGATAATCCTACGCGAAAAAGGACAAGAAATTTGGATGCTAAACAGAAAAGCCTATTTATCAATGATGAAATTCCGAAGGCAAAGTTATTTGAAGGCGAGAAACGGGATGTCCATCCCGATAGCAACACCTCGTGGCGTATTTCACCGGAACCGTTCTGGGTTTCCGAAACAGACTTGAGATGGTTTGAAGAACTCGGTCCACATCTTTTAAATTTCTATCAAGCGTGTAATCTGCTCTATTCACAGAGTGTGCGGGGCATTCAACCCGCTTGGGTCGCTGAGTACTTGGAAATCGGGAAACCGGAGACAGTCATCCAGTATGGACGGATGAACCGTTTTAAAACGCAACTACCCGGCGTACTACGTCCTGACATTCTCCCGACTGCTGACGGTATGGCAATTACGGAACTCGATTCGATTCCAGGTTTCATCGGCGCGACAGGTTGTCTGGCAAGGCTCTATGAACAACTCGGCTATTCTATCATCGGTGGCAGCGACGGAATGGTAAACGGATATGCCGAGATGATTCGCAGTTTAGCGAGAAAAGATAATCCAACGCTTGCTATTGTTGTCTCAGATGAATCAGAAGATTATTGGGCGGAGATGGTATGGCTTGCCGATGCGCTGTGTGAAGTCGGAGTGAAGACTCGTGCTGTTAAGCCGCACGAAGTCATTTTTACTGAAGACGAACTACTTGTTGAACACGGAGACGATAAACTGGCAGTTGATGTGCTATACCGCTTTTATGAATTATTCGATCTGCCAAATATTCCGAAATCAGAATTGATGTTTTACAGTGCGAAGAAACGCACCGTTGTGATGACCCCGCCGCCGAAAGCCTATCTGGAAGAGAAATTGTGTCTTGCCCTTTTCCACCACCCGACGCTCCAACCATTTTGGAAACGCCAACTCGGCAAGAAAACATACCCGTTCTTACAAGAAGCGATCCCACAGACATGGATTATTGATGCGCGTCCGCTACCACCACATGCTGTTATTCCCAATTTGGAGGTAGAAGGCGATGCCGTAACGGACTGGCGGCAGCTCGGTGCCGTGACGCAACGGCAACGGGAATTGGTTATCAAACCGTCCGGTTTTTCTGAACTCGCCTGGGGGAGCCGCGGCGTAGTGATCGGACACGATCTCCCGACGGAAGAGTGGGAAGCCGTTATTGAAAACAGTCTTGAGAATTTTGAAAGAACACCACACGTCTTACAGCGGTTTCATACTGCGAAACGGGTACGCATGCAGTATTACGATTTTGACGCAGGCGATATGCAAGAGATGGCGTGCCGTCCGCTGCTCCGTCCGTACTATTTTGTAGCCGGAGATACCGTTAAGCTTGGTGGTATGCAAGCCGCAGTCTGCCCCGCTGACAAGAAAATTATACACGGCATGGTGGATTCTATTATTGTGCCGTGCGCACAGATGCAATCAGAGTAGTAGGCACACGCTATGTGCTGATATGCATAGAAAGGTGGTTTGATGATGCAATTAAGTGAGAAGCAGCTGGCTCAGTTCCGAAATAATGGATACCTTGCTATTGAAGGATTCTTTAATCCGACTGAAGCAGAAGCCCTCCGAATTGAATTGAAACGGATTTACGATACTGAACTTAAAAACGGGACCGGTATTAATTGTGCGGTGCAAGCCGACGGAACCAAACGGGCCAACGAAGGTGAAAAGCAAAATCTTCAGGTAATTCCGCTCAACAACCGCAGCGATTTGCACAAAGCGTTGCCCTTTCATCCGAGGGTTGTCTCTGCTGTCCAACAACTCATCGGCGATGAATTTATGTTAGAGTTGGATCAGGCATTCTGGAAACCGCCGAAAGTTGGTGTCGGTACAAGTTGGCACCAAGACAACGCCTATTTCAAAATCGCTGACCCGTTGCGAGGCACCGCTATGTGGATCGCCATCCACGATGCAAACGTTGAGAATGGGTGTATGTATGTCATACCGGGCAGCCATCGTGAGAGTTATGAACACTACAGCGACCCGCTGAGTGATCACCATATTCGGTGTGATCCGCCCGAAGAACGCGCTGTCCCAATTGAATTGAAGGCGGGTGGCGTTCTTTTCTTCTGCTACGGTGTTGCCCACTGCACGAAGTCAAATCTCACTGATAAGGAACGCGCGGGCGTGGCACTTCACTTTCTACACAATGATTTCGGCGGTAAGGAGATCTGGGAGAGGAATAACGCAACTAAACCGATGCTCCGTGGTCTGCTTGCGACCGGTGGAGAAACTGAGTTCGGCGAGAAGTTTGAAGGCAGATGGGAAGAGATTATGAACGATGTGCTTGCATCTGATACGTAGGCGCGATCGTCTTTAAAGTCGCTGTGGCAGCTGTATCAGAGCATTTCAATTGGCACGAATCCGTCTTGTGGGAGGGGTTTGTAACCCCGATTTATGTTGATAGCCGCGCGTACCTATTCCCGATAAGGCACTCAGAAAACCGAAAACTGAATGGTTCTGGTTATTGTGAAAAAAATATTGTGTTTCTTTGCAACTATGTGATATAATCCACCTACTTGTGTTACAAACGAGTAGATTTATATCCACTGTGTTGGGAAGTCTATAGGTTTCCCATATTACACAGAAAACCGAGGATTTCACAGGAGGATAGACGTGATGAAAGGGTTATTTAGTTCCGTAATGCTCATCGCTTTGATGCTTATCACAGCGTACGCTACGGCAGATCTTGCTGAAGGACTTGTTGTTTACTTTACGTTTGACAATGTCAATGGTAAGACGATTGTTGATGATTCCGGCAACGGGCTTGACGCGGACATCATCGCCAATACCGAAATTGTGAAAGGCAAATATGGGGATGCCATTCGCATTACCAAAGAAGGTCCGGATTGTGTAAATGTGCCAGCCTCCGATGAACTGAAAATCGAGGGTGAAATCACCATGGCGGCTTGGATCAATCAGGACGCTTGGAACAATAATTCGCAATGGTTCGATAAAAACTGCCATAACGGAGGCGAGCGTACCTCCTACGGCATCGGTGTTTTCGGCGACGGCGCAAGTTTCAATATGTTTTTAGGATCGGACGCTAATCGTCAGACCTTGAACAAACCGCACGCGCTGGATGCGAAAACCTGGCATCACGTCGTTGGAACTTATGACGGGGCAACCATGAAAGTCTACGTTGATGGTGAACTTGCAGTTGAACAAGCGCAAAAATTTAACTTCACGGGCACCAATGATCAAGATTTGCGAATTGGATGCTCCAAGGACCGTCCGCAGTATACCTTTGAGAACGGTTCTATTGACGAAGCTGCGATTTGGCGGCGTGCGCTCAGCGAAGACGAGATCAACGAGACAATGAACGGCGGGCTCCTCGCTGTTTCACCCCAGGATAAAGCTGCAACAACTTGGGGCAGTATTAAATCAAGAACGATCTCTCGCTAAGTGTTGTTCTACGCAAACGTTCAACGGCACAGGTGTTCCTTAAACATCTGTGCCTTTTCTATAAAGGTGGAGAAAATGACAAAAATCGGAATTGTCGGTATTGGGTTTATGGGTATGATTCATTACTACGCGATTCAGCGTATTACGGGTGCCGAGGTCGTTGCTATTTGCACGCGAGATCCGAAGAAACTCGCTGGCGATTGGACTGGCATTCAAGGTAATTTTGGGCCCCGAGGCGGGATGGAAGATCTCTCAAATGTCCGAAAGTATAGCGAAATCGACGAACTCCTCGCCGATGAAGAAGTTGATCTCGTCGATATCTGCCTGCCCACACATCTGCACAAACCCGTCAGTATGGCATCTCTCAAAGCGGGAAAACATACCCTCGTCGAAAAACCGATTTCCATCTCGATTGATGATGCGAACGAACTCGTTGAACTCGCTGAAGAGATCGGCGCGGCGCGTAAGGCAGCACATCAAAGTCCCTGCTATCTGATGGTAGCGCATGTCCTCCCCTTCTTCGCCGAATACGCCTATGCAAAACGGATCGTTGAAGAGGGAAAATACGGTGAACTCCTCGGTGCGCATTTTAAGCGGATTATCTCCAAACCGAGTGGGTCGCGGGATGTCGCTAATCTCGAAAAGAGTGGAGGTCCCGGTATTGATTTACACATTCACGATACACATTTCATTCAACTCCTCTGCGGTGTCCCCGATGCCGTGTTCTCACAGGGCAAACGCGCCGGTGGCAACTATATAGATTACCTGACAACACAGTATATCTACAACGATAAAGAGATCTCTGTCAGCTGTTCTTCTGGCGGGGTCTCGCAACGCGGGCGTGCTTTCTCGCACGGGTTTGAAATCTTCCTTGAAAAAGCCACACTCCTCTATGATTTTTCGACATTAGCCGGTGAAGCGTCTACCGCAGTACCGCTGACACTTCTGAACGACGAAGGTGAGGTGGAACAGGTAGATTTGGGAGATGTCGATCCTATTGATGCCTTCGTGGGTGAACTCCAATACGCTATTGAGGCGATTGATTGGGAGAGCGAACCGGCGGCGTTATCCGGTGTTGGTGCGAGGGATGCCCTGCTGCTCTGCTATAAAGAGGCGGAGTCCGTTAGAACTGGTCAGATTGTCCCGATACGTTAACCGCATGGTTGCAAGTCCTTGTGCCTTCTAACCCATACCAAATGAACTCTTTTTACTCCGTTAGTAACATCGGTGAACTCTATGTTCCGGTTGAATGTCGGGATGCGGTTTTCGCGCGCGCACGCGTCAAGTTGTTCGCGGATCAGGAGTTGGGACACCTCAACCGGGTCTTTACCCACATTCGGCATGACGGTGTTGCCGTTGTAGAGGGACAATGGGAACAAATTACGGCTGTTATGGACTATATCCAACGTCACAAACGAGACCTAATCCAGCAATCGTCTCATAACAGCAAAACGCGAGATCGGCAGGAGTCGCGTGGAAGGTCTACCCATAGTGCTCTGAAAGAAGCCTTATCAAGGATTATGTGCTGGGCAGACGCTGACGGAATTTTGCAGGTTGAACCCGCGCTCGTCCTTCCGTATCTATTGGAATTTGCTGGCGAACCGGCGGAAGCAAATCAAGGGAAACCTTTTCTTCTCCCTCTCATAAAGATTCAACAGATTCAAAGCGCGCTCGCGGAGACCTATCCTATCCGTGCCCTTGATGCCTCGCTTGTCGCTTCCGAAAACGTTCTCGTACCGCGTTCGCAAGAGACAGTTGAGTGTTTTCAGGAGGCGTTGCAGCATATCCGCAGAGATGTTCCCGCTACCACAGTTGCCGACATCGGGTGCGGAAGTGGGTGTTTAACCCTGTTAGCACGGCAGGAATTGGGCGATCAGACTGAAGTGTGTGCATCTGACCTGCTTCCAGAAGCGGTGGCAACGACGAAACTGAATATCCAACGACTCCTTCCAGATTCAGACGCTATAGCGGTTGTGCCCGCCGGTGATCTGTTTGATCCGTTTTCTTCACATCAATTTGATGTCATTATCTTCAATGCACCGTGGGTGGTTGCTCGCGTGCGTAACCGCGCTGAACTCGCGAATCACGATGAAAAACAGGAAACAGTGAAACGATTTTTTGCACAGGTCTCAGATTTTCTGAAGCCTGATGGCACTGTTTTATTAGGATATGCTGATGCCTCAGGACCTAAGGCGATTGAGAACTTGGAGGCGATCATTGCGGAAGCCGGTTTTAGGGAGGTTGCACTCTTTAAGAGACGGGTTGCGACGCATAGGTCGAAACGGAAATGGGAGCAGATTCGGGTGTATGTTTTGTGCCGCTCATAGCGGCAGTGAATATTGTTATTTTGATTCTGTCTTGGGGTGTGTAAATATTTTGGCAGCGTTCCCTTATAGAGGCGGTTTTACTCCGACAGACCCCTCGTCAACATACATAGCACTCCGCTGGAGTGCAGCTACGAACAATGTTGATTTCTATAGACATATTGCTCCGCTGGAGCAAAGAGGTATCTTTAGAGATAAAGGCTTCTTCACGCCAGATGAAGATTAAGAATTTAATCGGGTAATCCTCAGTTTCCTTGTAGAGTCCGGTGCGGTTAGGAATGCAGATCGCATTTGGTCGAGTACGCCGCAAAACCGCACCTACCGGGTTTGGAATTTGAGTCCGAATTACCTAATTT
>JAKZUG010000054.1:0-3597 GCA_047516705.1 Candidatus Poribacteria bacterium
GCCGATGATAAAAAGCACCTGATAGTGTTCGCCGCCTCTCGCAACTTCACCGAGTTCCGCTGCGATTGTTGCTGTGAGCGTGCGAATCCAAGAGAGCGGGCTCGATGGAATGTTAACGGAGTGTCCTGTTGCCATGAGGACAGCCATCGTTTCACCAATAGAGCGCGCGGCACCTAATAATACCGCTGCTAATAGCCCGTTTTTGGCAGCGGGTAGCAGCACACGGTAGATCACCTGCCATCGCGTTGCTCCGAGGGCTTCCGCTGCTTCTCGGTAGGAGTCGGGAACGGCTTTTAGCGCATCCTCTGCTATAGAGACGATAATAGGAACACTCATTAGTGCCAGCATGATGCTTCCATTGAGCATCGTTAACCCGACTGGGACATTGAACACCGCGATAATCAGTTGATTCATCAGGGTCAACCCGATGAAACCCCACACAACAGATGGGATAGCAGCGAGCAATTCAATGACAATCTTAAATGTTTCTCTCAGTTTTGGGCTACAGAACTCGGATACGAAGATCGCTGCCCCAAGCCCAAATGGAACAGCAATACACATCGCCAACGCAGTTACGCTAAAGGTACCTAAAATCAAGGCGAGGGTGCCATATCTTTTGTTACTCAGCGAGGTCGGATACCATTCCGGGCTGGTCAAGAATTGTCCTAAATCTAAGCCGTTGAAAAGGAAACCTGCCCCCTCCCGAAACACGAAGAAGAAGATACCGAAGACAAAAATAATACAACTAATTCCGCATAAGCGAATAAACAGTTCAATTACGGTTTCAGAAAATGGAAGATTCGCCGCTCTTCTTTTTCGTAGGATATTCATATTTTTTAGCTGCCCGTTAGCGGTACGAAACCGAGTTTCTCAACAATCTTTTGACCTTCTGCTGACAGAATCCAATCGAGATATGCCTTCACTTCACCCGTCGGTTCACCGAGGGAATACATATACAATGGACGTGCGATCGGATAGGTTTTGTCAAGAACATTCTTAAGATTAGGCGCGTAATAGAGTTCGCCGGGTGCTGTAGCAACTTCTAACATTTTTACATGCGAAGTTGCATATCCCATTCCACTATAGCCGATAGCACAAGGAGTTCTCCCAATAACTTCTACCACGTCTTTAGAGCCATGTAAATCCAGAGAACCGAGTTCAAAGTCGCGCGATTTACCGAGCAGTGCTTCCCTGAAATAGAAGTAGGTGCCGGAATTAGATTGCCGACTGATACGAATAATCTCGTCGCTTGGACAGTTGTTGTGTGAAATACCGAGGTCGCTCCATTTGCTTATCGTGCCATCTTCACCATATATTTCCGCAAGTTGGGGGATCGTAATTTTATCAAGAGGCGTGTCGTGGTGGACATAAACCGCGAGGGCATCGTACCCGACAATGAATTCTTGTGGAACTTTACCGGTATTTTGCGTCGCTTGTTCTAACTCTTTCGGTTTGATTTGACGACTACAGTTCGCGATATCTACTGTGCCGTTAATGAGCGCGGCGACACCTATGCCAGAACCACCGCCTGACACCTCTATCGATGCTGAGCTGCTGATATCCGTGTACATCTCTGCCCACGCCTGTGCCAAATTCACCATCGTATCTGAGCCTTTATTCTTGATGGTAACTTGTGATGTTTCTTTACTTCCAAAGCCTTCGCTATCTTTCGGTGAACAACCGGCGATAACAGAGCCACATGTCAAAACCACCAAAATGCATATAAAAGTGTAGCCTACCTGCCCGATTTTTTGCATCAATCTACCTCCCTTGCTGAATTATACTATAAATTATAACACGCAATTGTTACGAAAATAAGACAAAATTCGGAATTTTTGAAATTTGTTGAGCGTGGCACATGATTGTTTGATGCAGCACTCCATGTTGTCGGTGGAACCCTCCGCATCAATCAGCAGGATGATTGTCAGTTATCAGTTGTCGGTTTTCAGTGGATTGTTGGGTTTCGCTATGTCTCTTTTCACGAATCGGTTATTGGAACTCGGAATCCTCTGTATGATTGAAAGGTTCTCGGTCTTTTACCGCTCTACCCAACCTACGTCTATATTTAGATTTTATTATCAAACTCACGTTACAGTAAAAAGAGAGTCGTTTTCTGGGTAGTTAGTGCGAGTGCAAAATAGATTTGATTTTTAAGCTTGGTTGTAGTAAATTAGAGAGTAAGAGCCACTGCTATAGAGGTATGCAGTAAGGGAAACGCGAACTGCTAACCTTTCTTTCAATGGGAATATAAAATACGTGCCTACTGCGCCAGCCAACACTAAGTTACAAAAAAGGAGTGACATTGTGGAAACCAAGTTTCAAGAACTCAAAACCCGTCTGCTTGAGGTGAATGATATATCATCCGCTGCCGGACTACTTTATTGGGATCAATCCACCTACATGCCTCCGGGTGGTGCTGCCGCACGGGCGCGTCAAACTGCTACACTCGGACGATTGGCGCATGAGAAATTTACAGATCCAGCTATCGGAAAATTGCTTGATGCACTTGAGCCATATCAAAAAAGCCTCGCCTATGACTCTGATGAAGCAAGCCTCCTCCGTGTCGCACGGCGAAAGTATGAACGCGCTATTAAAATACCGGCAAACTTCACAGCAGAGGTGGCGAATCACACTTCTGAATCCTACCAAGTGTGGACTGAGGCACGTCCAGCAAACGACTTTGAGCGGGTACGTCCGTATCTCGAAAAAACGCTGGAATATAGCAGACAGGCAGCCAACTTTTTTCCGGGTTATGATCACATCGCGGATCCGCTTATTGAGTCAAGCGATTACGGGATGAAAGTGGTGGATGTTAGACGCGTCTTTGCTGAATTGCGCCAAGAGCTCGTTCCGATTGTTTCCGCTATCACATCACAGGAACCTGCTGACGATTCGTGTTTGCACCAACACTTTCCCGAAGAGAAACAACTCGCGTTCGGTTTAGAAGTTGCTCAGCAGTTCGGCTACGACATGAATCGAGGACGACAGGATAAGACGCACCACCCGTTTATGACGAAGTTCTCACTCGGTGATGTGAGGATTACAACCCGGACGAAAGAGAATTTTCTCGGTGATGCGTTGTTCAGCACGTTGCACGAAACTGGACATGCGCTATATGAGCAAGGCATTCGCATGGATTATGAAGGTACGCCACTCGCTCGTGGCACATCCTCCGGGGTCCACGAAAGTCAGTCGAGGCTCTGGGAAAATTTGGTTGGGCGTAGCCGAGGGTTTTGGTATCACTACTATCCGAAACTTCAAAGCGTTTTTCCTGAGCAGCTCGGTTCTGTGTCCAAGGATACGTTCAACCGTGCAATCAATAAGGTAGAACGCTCGCTCATTCGTACGAACGCAGACGAGGTGACATATAACCTGCACGTCATGTTGCGTTTCGATCTTGAGTTGGCTATGTTAGAAGGAAATCTCGAAATTCGAGACCTGCCGAATGTGTGGCGTGAACGGTTTGAAGCGGATTTCGGTATCGTGCCACCGGATGATAAAGACGGTGTTTTACAAGATGTACATTGGTATTTTGGGTTGATTGGCGGTTCATTTCAAGGTTACACTTTGGGTAACATCTTAGGCGCGCAATTTTAC
>JAKZUG010000055.1:0-3819 GCA_047516705.1 Candidatus Poribacteria bacterium
GATCAACTCCTTGAATCCGTAAAAGAGTGGGACACCCTTGCTCAGCCGATCCAGTTGAGCAAAAAAATACAGGCCAAAGGCACGATGCCAGTTTTGAAATAGCGTGGCGTGTCCGAAATTTGGCGATTGACCTTTTTAACGATTACAGTAAACTTGATTTTTCTCGGAAAATCACAAATATGCTCAAGGAAGTTTTTGCAGAAGTTATTGAAGTTGACGAACGCATCACGGAGGACTTAAAGGCATTAGAAAATCAAGCACATATTACGAAAAGCTTAGAAAAATTTGAAGAGATTAACACACAGGTTGAAAAACTCAAGGATGCTTCGGATGAGTACAAACCCAATTACACTTTAGCACCGATGGTCAATCAACTTATACAAACTGTCAAAACCTGGAATACCTCTACACAACCAGTCGAGGCAAATAATGCAGTAGCAATTGCTGTTAGAGGCATAGCACTTCACCTTTGGAATACACATCAAAAAATTGATTTTGCCATACAGATTACAAATGCCCTGATTGGAGTATTTAAAGAGGTGAATGGAATAAGTGAGGTAAATAATCGACTGGGTGAGGACATAATAACATTATATGCAATGGACAGGCAAAGGAAACAGGCAATCGAGCAGCAACAGAAAAGAGGGGATACCGGTTGTCTCTTGCAAATCGTCATCTTCGCTATTTTTGGGGTAATAGGAGCTCTGTTGCAAGGATGTTAGGAAAAGTAGCTCCTTGTCCTATCGTACATCTGAAAAATTTGACTTTTCGCTGTGTTTATGGTATACTTTAAAATGGCAATTGTCTAAAGCGCACAAGCAGATATGACTAGCAATTGTTGCTATCTGAACGAAAATGAAAATCGCCAAAAACCTGACAGACCTCATCGGGAATACACCTACGATTCGCCTGAATGCCTTGTCCGGTAAGGATGATGCGGCTATCTTCGCGAAATTGGAAGCCTACAACCCGGGCGGCAGTATCAAGGACCGAATTAGTTATGCAATGGTAGTTGACGCTGAAGAACGCGGCATCCTCAGAAAAGGGGATACTATCGTTGAACCTACCGCTGGCAATACCGGTGTAGGGCTTTCCATCGTCGGCATCGCGAGAGGCTATCCTGTGATTTTGACGATGCCAGAAAACGTGAGCCGCGAGAAATATGAACTCCTCTCCGCTTTCGGTGCGAGAATTGTGCTAACGCCGGAACACGGCGGTATGGCAAGCGCTATCTGGGAAGCGGAAGCAATTGTCAGACAAAACCCTCGGTACTATATGCCGAACCAGTTCACGAACCCTGCGAACCCCGAAATTCACCGCCGTACGACAGCAGTAGAAATCCTCAAAGCACTCGGCACTGACATCGATTTTTTCGTTACAGGGGTCGGCACAGGCGGCACATTGACAGGTGTCGGAGAAGTTCTGAAGGCAGCGTGTCCGAAAGTGAAAGTGATTGCCGTGGAACCGCGTGTGTCAGCGGTGCTTTCCGGCGGAAAACCAGGGCCTACCCGTATTGATGGGATTGGCGCGGGGATGATTCCTGAGGTGCTCAACGTAGATATCATTGACGAGATCATCACAGTCTCTGAAGTAGAGGCTTATCAAACGATGAAGATAATATCAACAACCGAAGGTTTGTTAGTTGGTATGTCGTCAGGTGCCAATGTATGCGCGGCATTACAGGTCGCGAAGGCACAAGGTCCAGATAAAACTGTTGTTACGATTCTCCCCGACACGGGGGAACGCTATTTTAGTTTGAGTCGTTATTTTGAAATCGAATCGGACATCATGGATACGCTCCCGTAAAGTGTTCCAACTGTAGGGACACTAAGCCGTGCGCTTCGGTCTCTACACATCCTTTCGTACAGCAAGTTTGATGACTTGCAAGCTGCGGCTGAAGGAATTGGTAACTATAGCAAAGCCAATTGACGAAGAATTGAACTATCAAGTAGATCAAACCCTCTGTCAAGAAGTTCTGTTGACGGAGAGTCCCCAAGAAATGCTTTTCTCTCTCTTTAAACGGTTCAAAGAACGCGCTGCGATCGTCACGAGCGGACAACTTTCCGGTATGGTGATGATTCACTTAGCCGCTGAGAATCAATTGCCGTTCCGAGTCTGCACACTTGACACGCTGCGTCTTTTCCCGGAGACGTACGACTTCTTTGAGCAGGTTGAATCGCGCTACGGTATTCAGATTGAAAAGATTCAGCCTGATCCCCAAGAAGTTCAAGACATGGTCGCTCAACACGGCGAACACCTTTTTTTCGATAGTAAAACGAAGCAGGAATACTGCTGTAACATCCGGAAGGTCCATCCGATGCATCGACTTCTGGAAACATTAGATGTCTGGATAACCGGTTTACGTCGCGATCAGTCCGATGCCAGAAAACAACTCCGAAAAGCAGAAATCATCTCGTCAGCAACACATCCGGTGTTAAAGGTCAGTCCATTGATCCAATGGACCACCGATGAAGTATGGCAGTTTGTCCGTGATAACGAGATTCCCGTGAATCCGCTGCTCGAAGCGGATGCACACGGTCACTATTATGAATCCATCGGGTGTGTCATCTGCACAACGCCAATAAAACCGGGCGAACCGAATCGTGCGGGAAGGTGGCGCTGGCAGAACGCAACCATCACATTAGAAAATACCAACGCTGAAGAAAACACCAAAGAGTGTGGTTTACACTATTCGATTTAATGGTTATCGGTTATCAGTTTTCAGTTATCAGTTACAAGAGGTTTTTGATAGTCCTAAAGTCTCTTTCTGATAACTGAAAGGTTTTTCGCAGAAAAACCGTACTCTCACTGCGAGGCAAACTGACTACCACTCAAAAAGGAGAAATTTATTCCATGGCTGTAACAGTCCGTATTCCAACCCCGCTGAGACGCTTGACGCAAAATATGGCGGAAGTTGAGACAGAAGGTGCCAATATTGAAAGCATTATTGAAAATCTTGAAGCGAACTATCCGGGGATGAAAGAACGTCTCTGCGATGAAGGCGGAAACATCCGTCGGTTTGTAAATATCTATCTTAACGATGAAGACATCCGTTTCCTTGATGGGAAAGACACCACTGTCGCAGATGGTGCTGAAATCTCTATTATTCCGGCGATCGCTGGTGGAAGCCATCTGTCTTAATGGCTATCAGCTGTCGGCTATCGGCTGTCAGAGAGATTGTTAGTGTTTTCTTTCTGATTGCTGGGTGCTGACGGCTAATTGCTAATTGCTATTTGATGATAACTTTGAAACCAGACACCCTCAGCGAGATTTTTGACCACGCGAAATCAGAGTTTCCCGATGAATGCTGTGGTGTTGTTTTGAGTGATGGTACCCAAGAATTTGTCAAAAGATGTCGGAATATACAGAACGAACTGCATCAGGAAGATCCAGACACATACCCGCGCGATGCCCGCACTGCTTATGTTATGCACCCTGATGACTTAATCGCTGTCCACAAAGAGACCGATACACAGCAGCGGCAGATCAAAGCCTTCTATCACTCACACCCAAACCATGACGCATATTTCTCGGAAAAAGACAAAGCAGATGCGATGGTATGGGACGAACCTGCGTACCCAGGTGCTACCTACTTAGTTATTTCTGTTTACGGGACTGAGATACGCGCTGTGAAGGCTTTCGCGTGGGATGAAACGGTGAAAGATTTCGTTGAGAGACCACTTGGAGAAACCTAACACAGCAGGATCGATTCCCGATTGAGGCAAGAACCATGCAGCGCTTGCGAGTCCTTTTGGTGCAGCTTGCAAACCAAAACTTGCTCCACAAATGTCAACAATTGATGCCGGACATGCGCGTTGT
>JAKZUG010000056.1:0-2649 GCA_047516705.1 Candidatus Poribacteria bacterium
CTGCGTTCAGAGGCACGGGCTTGGCAAGAGCATCGCAATAAGGTAGCAGGTTCCCGGGTCGACTGGCGATTTACAGCAGAAGACGCACGCATCAAACTAAAAAGACTATACCCGCAAACTCAAACTTGATAAAGCACTAGTCTTGTTATCCTTTAAACCGTCCCAATACTGGATACGCTGGGTCATTATATCCTTTCCCAGTGTGTTCCCCAGGCGGCACCAGTTCGTTAATCGCCGTTTCATCGGCTTCCGTTAGTGTGCAATCTAAGCACCCCAAGTTATCCTCAAGTTGTTCCATCGTGCGCGGTCCAATGATAAGAGAGGTAATCGTCGGATTTGCCAACACCCACGCCAATGAAAATTGCGTCAGCGTTTTGCCGTGTGCATCCGCCAACGGTTTCAGTTTTTGTGCCACTTCATAGCTCTCCTCGCGGAGTTCAGTCTGTAAAATCCGTCTATCTTGTCGCGCCGCTCTTGAACCTTCCGGCGGTTCTTCACCTGTCAGATACTTACCCGACAGTACACCTCGTGCCAGCGGGCTATACGGCACAACTCCTACACCATACTTCTGACAAAACGGCAGCAACTCCACTTCAATATCGCGATTCACAATGTTGTAAAGCGGTTGGACACACACAAACTCCTCCAGTCCGTACTTCTCGCTTGTCCAGAGTGCCTCACAGAGATGCCACGCCTGAAAATTAGAACAGGCGATGTAACGCACTTTCCCTTGCCGCACGCAATCGTCCAGAGCCCGTAGCGACTCCGCAATTCGCGTGGAGGCATCCCAACAGTGCAGGTAATACAGATCAATATGATCTGTACCGAGACGTTTAAGGCTTGCTTCGACTGCCGACATGATATGAAATCGGTGTGAACCGCCTGCATTCACATCCTCTCCCATCGTCCCATGTACCTTCGTAGCGATGATCCATTTATCCCGGTTATCGCGAACCGCTTTCCCGATAACCCGTTCGGATTCACCGGCGTTGTAGACATTCGCGGTATCCAAAAAATTGATACCTGCGTCCATAGCGCGATGAATAATCCGAATCGAGTCCTCTTCATTCGTCGGTCCGCCAAACATCATCGTCCCGAGACAGAGCGGTGAGACCTTCACACCCGCACGTCCAAGTGTCCTATATTCCATATTGTTCTCCTTCTTGATTGCCTTACGCCATTCGTATGCCACCGTTGACATCCAGCGTCGCTCCAGTCACATAACGTCCATCTTCCGAAGCGAGGAAAAGAATAGCACTCGCAATCTCTGAAGCATCGGCGACGCGCCCTAATGGAATCTGATCCGTCATATCTGGATGATTTTTTGCCATCTCTGTTGCCGCCACACCGGGTGCGATGGAGTTAACAGTAATACCGTACTCCCCAAGCACACGTGCCAACGATTTTGTTAGACACATCACACCCGCTTTTGAGGCTGAATAAGGCGCAGATGCGACCAATCCACCGACCTGTCCTGCCAACGAACCGAGGTTGATAATCCGTCCAGATCCTTGTGCCTTCATCGTCTCCATCACTGCCTGAGAACAGAGGAAGGGACCTTTCAAATTCACAGCCATCATCCGGTCCCATTCCGCTTCAGTGCATGCGTCTATACGGGTATAACTGAAAATACCGGCGTTGTTGACAAGAATATCAATGCGTCCAAATGTATCAAGTGTCTGTTGAACCATTCTGCGCACGGATTCGCCATCCGCAACATCTGTCTCAATCACTAAGCATTGTCTACCAAGATCTGTTATTTCTGCTGAAGCTGCTTCTGCGTTCGCTATATTTACTTCAGGGATAACAATATCAGCACCTTCTCTCGCGAACGCGAGGCATGTCGCTTTTCCAATGCCACCGCCGCCACCTGTAACGATCGCAACCTGCCCTTCTAACCGCATCTATGTTTCTCCTTTAGATATTTTTTTCAAGCACAGCCGAGTCAATGCTATGCCCTTTTTCTTACTTGCAAAATTGCAATAAATATAGTAATATAATCCTATTATCACATGAAGTTTGGAAAAAGTCAACACGCTAAGTTGGGAAGTAGGGTCATTTAGTTCTTTTGTAGGAGCGATCTCCGAATCGCGACATATCCCTGTAGGAGGGATCTCCGAATCGCGACTGCTCCGATAAAATTGACGAAAAACCGAAAATTGAATGGCTCTGGGGAAAGGGTGTGTAAAGTTTTTGGCATTAGGCGTTTCTTTCCAATGGTAGGAGGGGTTTGTAACCCCGATTTTGGAACGCACATCTTAGCCCCAGCGGGGCGACATCTGTATAGCAGCTTCTTTATTATTATCACCATTTTATTTGAAGGGAATTGGAGTATGAAAACGAAAATATTTTTACGCTGGCTTAAGGCAGTTCTGGTCTTCGGTTTCGTTTGTAGTTTCGCATTTACGGCAGCATCCCAGAATTATTATCCAGCAGAGGTTGGCAATACTTGGGTTTTAGAGGACAGTGATGTTGAAGAACGGCGCACTTATAGTCTTGAAGGACCCGAAACTATTGACGGGACCGAGGTTATCATCTTGAAGATTGAGACAGAGGAACTCAGCACTGGCGACCTCGACATTGACATTGACAAATATTTCTTGACAGTTGACAGTGAAGATATTAAACTCCACGGAACTGTCCAACAAG
>JAKZUG010000057.1:0-8723 GCA_047516705.1 Candidatus Poribacteria bacterium
GTACAACATCGTGAATACCAAACAGGTTCAGGCCTACTGTTTCTCGTGCCAAGACCTCTCTATCGCGATTATTACCGAGGCTCTTACGCATCTGTGAAGAACCAGCCGAAATATCGTGTAAATGTTCAATAAACTTCAAGCGTTCGGCATAGTCTGGAAACGGAATTTCTATCATAGGAATCTCTGGATTTACGGTGAAATTCGGGTGTACGTCAGATACGTTGTGAGTGACGAGTAGGACGACATGCCTGCGCCTTCGGACTCCGAGATCAGATGCCCAGTTTTGTATCTGATTGAACAAGAGCTGTGATTCATCTCTGGCAACATTGCTCAGTGAAGGGTCGTTCGGAGCAAGCTGCTCCAAAAAATTGATAACCAACCCGATTTTCGTTCTGCCTTGTCCCATGAGATTATTTAACTTTTCGCGTAACTCTTTGGAGGGCGGAGGGTCTATTTTCATGAACGGATCTTTATGAACTTCATCGAATGCCAAGCTGGAATTAATTCTTGGGCGTTCACTCTGCTTCTCCGCCTCTTTTTCTTCTTGCGGAATAAGTTTGAGCATTCTCTGTGTGTCTCGCCACCGCCTGACATTGGGAAGTTGAATCCCGTGTGATGTATTATATCGCAGGACAAGTTCACAACCCAATGCATTGAGCTGTTCCATAAGATAATCCACAGTAGGTAGATAACCGTAAACATCGTCGTATAGCAAGTCATTCACATTAAAATGAAGCAGAAGTTGGTGGGCTGAACCTGCATCGTAGTGTTTTTTTATTTCGTCCCAAAACATTTTTTTCTCCGCTATGCTATGTAGCACCATTTTTGAGCAGATGTGAACCAAATTAGAAAAATATAAGACATTATAACAGGTTTTGGGTCATACTGTCAAAAAAAACGTTATAAACATAGAGGCATTCAGTTGTCAGTTGTCAGTTATCAGCAGTCAGCGGTCAGCAGCCAGCAGTCAGCGGGATGGTTATCAGTTACGGTTAGGAATGCAGATCGCATTTGGGAGCGTACGCCGTAAAACCGCACCTACTGGGTCTAGTCACCAAAATCAGTAGGTGGGGTAACACACCACGCCAGCGGAATACGGAGTAAACTAAAATGGAAAACTGAATGTTCCAAAACCGTCTGTAGGAGCGATCTCCGAATCGCGACTGCTTCAACAAAAACAACGAAAACCGAAAACTGAATAACTCTGGGAACATAGTTTTCGTCTTGACTCCGAAACCAGATTCTGCTAATATGGACAAGATCAATGCTACATCTATCAATCTGGCTCCACCTTTTCATTTATTGTCGGATTTCAATCCAGTTAGGACTTACGCAGCGCGTTCAGAAGTCCCCCTGATAAGGGGGATTTAGGGGGTTTAAAAAGCAAAAATCTACCATCGCGTCTAAATTTGCGTAAGTCCTGCCAGTAAGACTTCGTTTGCAGATCTGTGCTAAGGAAAACCGGGTAGTACTAAACAGGAGCAACAACACGAAAATATGAAAAAAGCACGGAGTGATCTGACGCAAGGGAGTCTTCTGAGACACCTCCTACGGCTTGCCGGACCAATAATACTCAGCTACATTCTCCAAGAGGCATTTAACATCGTCGATATGATCTTCGTTGGAAGACTTGGAGCGGGTGCGATAGCGGCTGTTGGCGTAAGTGGGAACTTAATCCGGTTAATTGCGGTCTTCTCGCTCGGCATTTCAACAGGAGCGGGGATTATGGTGGCACAATATTTAGGTGCCAGGAACCTTGCACAAGCTGAACACATCGCCATGCAGTCAATCCTGTTAGCCGTTTTTTTCTCTATTGGTGTCACGCTTGTCGGTTATCCGTTAGCAGAATATGGATTGCTTGCTGTGAGAATGACAGATCCAGAGGTACTAAGGCTCGGCACTACTTACATGCATATCATTCTCGCCGGTATTAGTACAATGTTCGTGTCAATGACTCTTGGTTCTATCTTCCGTGCCGGTGGTGACACAATCACCCCAATGATGGTTCTGATTTTCTCAACGCTGATTAACATCACACTCGATCCGTTGTTAATCTTCGGTTTATGGGGATTCCCGAAATTGGGGGTAGCAGGTTCGGCGTACGCAACGCTTATCGGGCGCGGGGCTGGTGTCATTATTCTACTTTATCTCTGCTGGAGTGGGCGCGCACCTGTCTCATTGCGGCGTGTTCAGTATCAGATGGACCTTGTGGAAATGCTTGACATTTTGAGGCTCGGCGTTTATAGTTCTATGCAAGGGTTTTGGAGACACATTTCGCGACTCGGGTTCCTATGGGTCATCGGGCCTTATGGCAAAACTGTCGTTGCGGCATATACGATTTGTATGCGGCTCCGGATTCTGGTAATGAACCCCGGCTTCGGCATTGCAAACGCAGTCGCTCCCTTAGTCGGACAGAATTTAGGGGCGAACCAGATAGAACGCGCTGAAAAATCGACACGTATTGCGAACCTTTTAGGTACTGTAATTATGGCAGTGATCGGTGCTGTTTTTCTTGCTTTCCCGCAGATATTCATTCGGATTTTCACAACGGAGACAGATGTGATTGAAACCGGTATCGTTTATCTGCGGTTTCTGTCTCCGACGTTCGGATTTATTGCCTTTTCGCTCATCTTAGGAAGAGCACTTAATGGTGCTGGAGATACCTTCTCCCCCATGGTGATTACGCTTGCCGCACAAGTCGGGATCGGTTTGGGACTTGTGGTTCTACTTTCCCACTTCATCGGACTGAACGGCGTTTGGTTAGGGATCGCTCTCTCAAACGTCGTCCAAGGTATCGCTATGTGGTTTTGGTATCGTACGGGAAAGTGGAAGACAATAAAGATTGTTAAAAGGAAGCCGAGAGTCGTATAGGGAATAAATACCCTATAACAAAATTTAAAAGGAGTTGACGATGGAAGCCTATAAAGGCTATGAAAACCCACAACTGGTTATCTCTGCTGAAGAATTGAAACGCACACTCGACGATGGAACGTTCTGCATCGTGGATACGCGACCGACTTATGAATATATTCGGGGGCATATTCCGGGGGCACTTCATTTAGACCTGTTCGGTTTGAGCCTCATTGATACTCGCAAAGAGACTTTTGATGCCTTTATGTGGATGATAGCGTATCTGTTTCAGCAACGCGGGCTTGACCCGACAAAGCCAATTATATGGTGTGAAGACATCTCTGGAACCAGGGCATCGCGTGGGTTTTGGTTCTGCGAGTACTTGGGACATCCCGAGACCCGTTTATTGGATGGCGGTTTTAGAGCATGGTTAGCAGCAGAAGGACCCATTAGCACCCAAGGTGCCGAACCACCGGAGGTCCAACCGTTCCCGATAAACGCACAGCACGACACACACATGGATGCGGATGTGATCCGTGTGTTGTTAAACCGATCGGATTTTGTCTCTCTCGATACACGTACGGATGATGAACATTATGGCAGAGTGGCTCGGGCAGAGCGTGCGGGTGCAATTCCGGGCTCTATTCACATCGAGTGGCTCAATAATCTTGATGAAGTGGGGGCTTTCAAAACTGCTGGCGAACTCCGGGAGATGTATGAGGCAGCCGGTATTACACCGGACAAGCAAGTAATGTGCTACTGACAGGGCGGATACCGCTCTTCCCAAACCTATTTGGCGTTGCGGCTTTTGGGATACCCGAAAGTGAGTAACTACATAGGTTCGTGGAAAGAGTGGGGTGACCGGCTGGATCTGCCGGTCGAGATTCCTGAAGGTTAGGTACACTGAGAAAAGTTACGGCACACGGAGTGTGCCTACTACTTTGCTTACTACTTTAGCAACTTCGGATGGACATTCGTGGGGAAGGTAATGCCCGGCGTTAGGTACCCATACCCATTGAATACTCGGATTGGACGGAATGTGCAGCTGCTGTTCAGTTAAATCGTTCCGTCCCATACCGCCAAAAACTTCCAAGATAGGGATGCATGCGTGCTGTAGATAGGTATAGGCGTTGAAATTCTTGACAGACTCCCAAAAATCGTTCCAGACTTCGGCTTGAAAGCGGCTTCGCGTCGCTTCAGCCTTCCGTTGAATTTGAGCAATCATTGCCTCGGACAGAGAACCGTAAAACCTGCCAGCATCAAATGCGCTGCCCGCAGATGAGAGGCTTGTCCAACCTTCCAACAACACAAGTCTCTTAACACGTAATGAACGCCGTGCGACTTCCATCGCAACCATACCACCAAGGCTATGCCCAACAATCACCAACTCATGCAGATTCAAATGATTTGCAAGGTGTCCAACATCTTCAGCAAGGCTGCCTAATGTAAACGGTTGCGTCGGCACAGTACTCTGCCCATGCCCACGAAAATCGAGCGCGATAAAACGCTGGTTGCGTGATAAGCTATCAGTCACCTGCATCCAATCCGACGCATCACATCCGGTACCGTGCAAGAAAAATAGCGGAGGCATTGAACTACCTGAATCAAGGTAAGCCATCTCTCCCCAAGACATCGAGATTGTTACCATGGTTACGTGATCCCAATAGGAGATCGTTCCTACAAAGAGTATTTTAGGCGGTCAAATCCCATATTCTCGCGGCTGTCCCTCCGAGAATCTGTTCCTTGTCTCCATCTGTCAGGAAAGGAAGTCCTTCCCGAATGAGTCGGAGTTCCTGCCCCAAGGAGGGCCAATTATGCTTTTGTCTATGATGACCGGGGTAACCTGTACCCCATACTGTTCGTTCTGCCCCGAAAGCTGAAAGCAATTTTTGAATGAACGGGTGCACATCTGTGTATGGAAAATCTTGATGCGAACGTCCGGCAACATCCGATAACTTGAAATGGACATTATCATATTGTGCAAGGTCCACGATCGGTTGAAAAGCTGCTGCGTCGTCATCTACTTGTGGGTACCCCATATGATCAAGGATAAGTGTCAGATGTGGATACTGTTGGGCAATGACCGCGACCTGATCTGCAAACTCAGCGCGAAGATGAAATTGGATGATCGCGTCCAGTGCTGCAATCTCCTCCCACATCGGTACGTTCTGTTGGGTTAACAATATCTTTTCATCGGGGTAATACATCGGATGGAAGCGGAACCCAACCAAACCTCGCTCTTTTGTCCAATAGCGGACCTGCTCGGCATTGTTTGGGTCTTGTGGATCGATTAATCCGTGTCCGATGAATCGGTCTGGAAACCGTTTTACCGAATCTGCGATGTAGCCGTTATCCCAAGTCGACCAACTGGTTTGCACCAATACTGTCCAGTCTACATTGTGGGCATCCATCTCTGCCAAGAGTTCATCAGCGGTACCGGGTTCATCTGGATAGGAATTCCAAGTTGGTGCTGTAGGACCGACAGGGTATTTGGGAGGATCAATTTCCCAGACATGTACATGTGTATCTACAATCATTCAAGACTCCTTCAACCATATTTAGAACAGAAACTGTGCATCCACTGTTTCCCCTGCGTCTAACGTTGTCCCGGATGGAATGGTGATTAATCCGTTCGCTAATACAAGTGAATGCAGAATACCTGAGCCTTGTGGCCCGGTTATTTCGGCAGTGATACGTCCGTCAGACACCGAGAGAATTGCACGCATATAATTAACACGACCATCTCTATTGGTGACAGATTTCGCTAAAACGGCTTTGAAGATTGGACGGAATAGATTTGTATGTCCCGCCATTTTGAGAAGCGCGGGCCGGACAAAGAGTTCAAAAACAACCAGTGAAGAGACTGGATTACCCGGCAATCCAAAAATAGGTTTCCCGTCTGCGATGCCGTAAGCTTGCGGTTTTCCGGGTTTCATGGCGACGCGCCAGAAGTTAATTTCACCTAACTTCGCCAGTACACTCTTTACCACGTCATGCTCACCTACAGAGACCCCACCACTTGTGATAAGTGCGTCAGCCTTCGCGAGCGCAGCACGAAAGATTCGCTCTGTTTCTGCTTCATCATCAGGTGCGATGCCCATATCGATTGGTATACCGCCGGCTTCTTCAACTTGTGCATAAAGCCCATAACGGTTGCTGTCCCGAATTTTTCCCGGTTCGAGCGGTTCACCGAGTGGTGTAAGTTCATCACCGGTCGAAACGATTGCAACGGTAGGTTTCCGATGTACTGTAGTTTCTGCGCAATTGAGAGAAGCAAGCATTGAGACCTCTGGCGGACGCAGGTGCTTCCCTTTTTCCATCACTTGCTGACCTTCCCTGACACTCTCGCCAGTGAAACGGACATTTCCAGTTTTGTCAATACTTTCAAAAATTTTGACTTCATTCGCGTCGCGCTGGGTCACCTCTTGCATAATAACAGCGTCGGCACCCTGAGGCATCATGGCACCGGTCATGATCCGTGCCGCTTGTCCTGCTGCAACCTGTTTTGTTGGGGCATAGCCCGCGGCGATAGTCTCTACCACCGAAAGAACAGCAGGCTTTTGCTGGGTAGCATCTTTTACATCCGCTGCGCGAACCGCGAACCCATCCATTGCTGAATTGTCAAATGGCGGGATATTCTCCGTAGCACACAACGCCTCTGCGAGAACATAGCCAGTACACTCAAGAATTTCCCGCTTTTCCGAGGGTAAAATTGGAATGGTATCCAGCATCCGTTGGCGGGCTTCTTCAACACTTAGCATCTAATTTTGTCTCCTTAGCATAGTCTCATATCCAATATAATAAAGCATCACGCTGGTCATAGTACCCACCACCTAAAGGCGGGGGCTTGTGCTTCATCGCAGTTTGCCTTCCGAGGAAGGTCTTACATCTGCTCCACAGGGGGACCTAAGCAGCCCCGTAAGATATTTATCGCAGCATTGATGTCTCTATCGTGGTGTGAGCCACAGTTAGGACAAGTCCAATGCCTATCAGAGATTGTGAGATTTTCGTTATGATGTCCGCAATCCGAACACGGTTTAGAAGTCGCAGTCCACTGTCCGACTTGATGAAATCCACGATGATGTTTGAAGCACTTATACTTCAAAATCTCAACAAACTCATAGAAGGCGAGGTCGGATACTTTTCGTCCCCAAAGACGTTTCATGCCGTCGAGGTTCAGCGTTTCAGTGGCAATCGCATCAAACCTTCGGCAGAAATCTGTGGCAAGTTTCCAATGCCAATCTCGGCGTTGGTTGGTAATTTTATGGTAGAAACGTGCGAGTTCTCCGACAGCACGCCACCAGTTGCCAGAACCTTTTATCTTACGACTCAAAGCCTTGTTGAGTTTTCTAAGTTTCTTCAAGGATTGTTTCAAGGGTTGTGGGTGTTATATCTTCTCACCCGTGTTCAGGGTCAAGTAGGTATCCATACCGAAATCTACCCCAACGCTCTGACCTGTCGTTGGTAGAGGATCCGTATCCGTAGCATCTGTTGTGATACATAACCAGTAATCACCACAGTTATCTCGTTTGATTGTTATACGTCTAATATCACCCGTCCAATCACGGTGTTTGTAAAATGAGAAGGGTCTGCGTCTAAACTTCCACTTCGATTGAGTCGTATCCTATTCTCTGAAAGTTATCGTCATACGATTATCTGCTATCTTCCAACCAGCAGTGCCCGGAAAGGTGATAGATTTAAACTTATGTCTCGGTTTAATATGCGGTCTGCCACCGAGTTTATTGAAAAAGCGTTGATACGCCGCGTCTATCCGACCCAACTCACATTGAATCGCTTGGCTCGGCAAACTATTCCTAATGAGGATGGGTCGTCTTTTTCAACGCAGTCAAGTGAGCAGACATCGTATGATAATTCGCATACGGCAAACCTGCCTTATATCTTTGGCGTTGCCACTCGTGGAAATACTTATGCACTTGCCACATATCATCAAGCAGATTACCAAGACGTATCACATTCGATTGGTGTTGAAACTTATATTTATAGGTGCGCACAGATAGCACGTATCACGCTTTTATCCCCTACACAGTGGGAGGCAGACACGTTGTCAAGCGACAACGCTGTGTATGTCTGCCAACGTGATACTCTCATTATACGACATTTTAGATGAAAAATCAACTTTATGTCTTTGAAACCGATTTGCCCGCCTATATCCCACAAGCTAAAGCATCGGGTCTTTGTGGGAAGAGTGATAAGTGCAAGTCCATTAATTTTGATCTTCCAGTCGAGGCATCCTCATTGTACGAGCGATCTCTCGGTCGTGATACTTACTGACTGCTGACTGCTAATGGCTGATTGCTTCTTTTTAAGTTTCATTTGACATAGGCACAATCGTATGATATAATTTCTCGCAAGTTTATTGGCAATCTTTTCTTTAATCATAACACAGGTTCTGGTTTATGCGAAATGGCATGACTTTCCCTAATACGCTAACATTTGGGCGTGGTTTGAAAATTTGCATTGCAATAAGTCTATGCTGCTATATCGCGCTGCTGGGTGTCATCGCACTAACACACAATCATACCGAACATCTCCATTTTGAAAACACCTGTACAGCCTGTTTCTACAACAGCCAGCACGTCGGCGTTGAAGTTGAGGCTTCTGCACTCGCCTCTCCGTTCCTTTTCAGTACTACACTCCCATTTTATGAAGCCGTTTTTCTTCCTTTAAGACTTACCGCGAACGCGCAGAGTCGTGCGCCACCTGTATTCTCCAGTGATAGACCCGCCCTAAAGGGCGAGGCTTCCGCAAAAGTTATGAGAAAGCATTTGTGGAATTCAGAATCAGACGGGTTGATTCAACGGAGTAGCCTACTATTTTGCCAAGCAAGACAATAGGTCTTACGACTCCTAACC
>JAKZUG010000058.1:0-4364 GCA_047516705.1 Candidatus Poribacteria bacterium
TTTTTGCATGAGCTCATCACGTTTTTCATCAAGCAAACCATCACGATCTCGTACAACGAAGATTTCTGCCTTTTGTATGACATCCTGAAGTACAGGAATGATTTTATTTAATTCCGATTTGCCTCCGGCTGAAACAAACAAAGCATCGGGGTAATTTTTAGCGAAAATTTTATTGTAGCAACGGGCATCAAAAGCCACGCTATTTGGATCAGATTCGCAAATAATGATTTTTTCTGGTGCCAGCAAACCAGAGAGATCCTCCAAAACGCTCTGATGAAGTTTTTGCCAAAGTTCACGGTTAGGTCTCGTAATTGGTTTTATGTTGACTTCCTCATCAAAATTGCGATCAGAAAAATCTAAGAAAACTACTTTACCCGGATTTTCCTCTAGGATTTTTTTTGATGCTCGTAAAATCCCAATGGAGTGTGTTCCCAACCAAAGTTGCGATTTTTCGGGAATCAGTTTGTACAGAACCTCAAGCAATTTTCCCTGTGCGCTCAATCCCATATGCGCCTCCGGTTCATCAATACACATTGCTGCATTCGGATAATATTTCCTCCTGACGATAAAATCAAGTAATAAATCAAAAGCTGCTTTCTCCCCCCCAGATAAATTGACATAGTTATATTTTTTAGCAGTTCCTTTCTTAAAATAAAAAGTACCTTTGCCTTCAGGGTCATCAAGAGAATGCAATCGTAAGTCATGAAAAACAAATTGCAACGAATCACGAACCAAGCCTATGACTTGTTCCCTAATATTCTTATTCGTGCGTTCTTCTGGATTAAAAACTTCCTTCATTATTTCCCAGTATACCCTTTGATAATTTCTTTCTACTTCATCATCGGGCATGGAAAAATTCCGTTGTCCGCGGTATTGCCAATATTCGCTTTCATCAATTTTCACCATATTAGAAATGCTAAATTGCGGAGTGTGTCGATACGCAGAGCGAATATAACATGCCTCTCCCAAATTTGAAGGGAGATCATCAGCATTGATAGTTACGCCAAGATTGTTAAAATGTTCACGAGTTCTGGTATTCGTCGGTTGGGCATCCCTCTTATAGTATTCAGGGTCATATCGACTATTATTGTGATCTTTTCCCCAAGTATTAATAGCTTCAAATAGAGATGATTTCCCGCTACCACTGGGACCAACCAAAATAACAAGTTTTGCTGTGTTGGGAATGTCCTCAATTGCTAAGTCTACAAATCGTTTAAAATCTTTCAAGTATATGGATCTGATTCTCACATTGAAACCTCTACAATTGTCATTGTGTCATTGCCGAAGATGTCAACGACTTTGACGGCGATTTTGCGGCGACCGGGTGTGCATTCGTGGGCGACGCTGGTTAGTTCTAATGAACGGTCTTTTTTGGTGCGGAAACTTTGCCATTCATTTTCAAAGACGTAGTCGCCTGTCCACTGTTCTTCCCACTCGCCTGTTTGTGAATCCTGCATACGGATAATCTCGTGTTTGCTCTCAAAGTCAAAATCGACTGACCAGTAGTCGATCCAGTCTGTCCAGTGTTTCGTCAATATCTCTCGGCTGACAACTCCATCTGCATCTTTACTTACTTTTACAACCTGCCCCTGCTCTACCACGATCCGACTGCTCCTATTTTTGAGCGTCTGCTCAGCATTAGAGATAGAATCTTGAGAGTAAAAGACGGAAAAATCGATTAATTCCACTGCTACGGTCGCGGGTTTGTCTTTTTCACCCGTTCCAATATGAGGCTTGACTTCAATGAATGCCATGTCGTGGAACACCACCTGACCTTGTTCCACCGCCCGCGTGTCAAACACATCGGCGGGGATAAATTTCGGTGCGAGGTCAATGCCTCTGCTTTTTGCCTCATCCAGCACGTTGGGAAACAGTCCCATCTCAAACTCAAAACCGAGAACATCTACACGCGTAATTTGGTGCCGACGGCACTCAAGGATAAGTTCTGCCACGAACAGGCGCGTCACCGGCATATTGACGGGGCCGATTGCGATAAGCCGCCCTGCTTTCTTCCCTTGGAAGCTGGTGAAACCGTCGGTTTTTTCGGCAGCGTAAGCGCGGAGGATTAGGTTAACGAATTCCTTTTCCTTTTCTACCAATTGTTTCTGCTGTTCAGCTTCGCGGAGGCTTGGATTAACCCCCACATAGTATTGACGTTCATATTTGCCAAGATTGAGGATTTCAAAGGCGCGGTAATCTTCTCCGTCTGCCTTGCGTTGACGTTGAACTCCGATCATCCGCTTACGCGTAGTGTGGATAGCGAATTTGCCGAGGTCTGTAGCGATCCATTTGCGACCCAATTTTTCGGCAACAGCGGCGGCTGTACCGGAACCGCAGAAGAAGTCAGCGACGAGGTCCCCAGGTTTACTACCTCCTTCAATGATACGTTCTAATAGTGCCCAAGGTTTTTCGGTCGGGTAGCCAACACGCTTAATTCCATCAGCGGGAAATCGAGAAGCAACTGCCATTTCCCACCATGATTCAGGGATTTTCCCTTCGGGAAGTTTGTACGTATCTGCTCTAAACCCAGATCCTTCAAGACCAGGCTTAAAATTACCTGATGTTTTTTCATGATGTGCTATGCGGATAGTGCTATCTTCAAATATCCAATTTTCCTTTGATTTGCTATACCAATAGATTGTATTGTGCTTTCGATTGTATTGCCTCATACCGGGTGAACCAGGGCCAGTAAACATCCATATCAATTCATTTCTAATGTTCTTTTTTCCAAAAATTTCATCAAGAATCTCACGTATGTAACTTGTAACACGCCAATCACAGTGTACATAGATACTACCATCCTTCGCGAGAAGATCGTACATCAGGCTAATCCTCTCATAGATCATAGCGATGAAGGAATCTGTCCCTTTGCCCCAAGTATCGCGGTAGGCAATCTCTTCAAGGATATTCGGATCTTTGGTAAAGGTTTCCTCACCAATTTCAATATCCATGGAAAAATCCGCGCCCACGTCAAAGGGTGGATCAATATAGATGAGTTTGAGTCCGCCCTGTGCTTCGATCTCCTCGCGCAGCGGCCCGTTCTTGAGCGATGACAAAACCAGTTTGTTGTCTCCCCAGATCAGTTTGTTCGTCCAGCCTTTACGTTGGCGGCCACGTGTGTCAAAGAGCGCGAGTTGCACGTTGTCTTCGGAGGGTTTTTCGGCGCGGGGTTCGTCCACCTGCTCAATCGTTTGAAAAGGGAGGACAATGTTGCAGACTTCGTTGGTTTTGCCGTTCCAGACGAGTTCTACTTCGCGTTTGTCCTCAAACAGCAGAAAGCGGTATTTGTCGGGCAGTGGTTTGTCTGCCTCAATAAAGCGGATGATTTCTTGTTGTTCTTGTTCTGTGAGTCGTGGCATCGGTTATCTCTTTTAATTTGGGGTTATACTATTGAGTTTCTGGGCAGTGTCATAGCATGTAGCGATTACTTAAAAATCAGGAGTACAACTCCAGCAGCAAGTGAAACCATAAAAGCGATTACCACACACCACTGAATCCGTTCCAAAGTCTCATATCGAGATCTTCCTTGACCGATAGCAAAAATTCCTAGTGGAAATAACCACTTGAGTAGTTTAGAAAAGAATGCAAAATACACAATGGAAAAAATAATAGATGTAAGCAAGATAAAGACCCTTAATTGATCTCCGAGTTCCATTTCTTCTTTGGAATCCGAAATAAGCCCGAATTTGAAGGCGATGAATGTGCTCAAGATAACTACTACCACAAAAAATAATAAATAAGAGACAAGTCCTGTTAGGGTGACTAAATCAAAACGAGCGAGTAAGTTATACCATGGACGCGTCCCCGCAACAATATCCAACATTTTATCCTTTAACTGCAAAACAACGCCTTCGCCTGCAGTAATACTAAGTGACACACTTCCACTAAACGAGGAGGAATCACGGAAAGCAATTGTGGAGGATTCTTCAAAACCTTCGCGAGCACTCAGATAGATGCGACAAATCCTTTTTGACTTCGGATTTTCATAATCAATCAGTTCTTCTACGGTACTGAATTTGCGTTGAATCTTATCTATACAATCAGTACTGATACCGACTTTGCCAATACGCTTTTGCAATAGGTCAACCAACTTTTTTAATTCATCTGGTCCGACAACAAAAGCCTGTGATAACTCTTCGGAGTAGTTAACGCTCATATCATATACCACCATCAATCAACTATGGAACGGGCGAGGGGACCTCGCCCCTACGGGATTTATCAACTGCTATAGACATACTGCTCCGCTGGAGCGAAAACGGAAATAAGTGTGATTCTTGCTATAGCGTTCCTTCAGAAAAACAGTGTGAATCGTGCTAATCTGGCATTAATCACCAGATGCAGAGCCATTTAGTTTTACATATTTC
>JAKZUG010000059.1:0-10366 GCA_047516705.1 Candidatus Poribacteria bacterium
GTAACCCACCCAAAGTCATGCCAACTTAGAAGGCATCAAAACCTATGGCACGACTCGGTTTTCAACGGGTGTTTTGGAATCTTCAAAAATACAATTTCATAGTTATGAAAAAAAATACCGCAGCCGCTAAAGTGCTGGAAAACTCAACGTCCAACCGACATAAATTGTCCAAACTTTAGTATTTGTAGTGTAACTTGATTTCGACGAAAGCAATAGTGTTGTGTCCATTCAAATTTTGTTGCGTAACATTCTCGAGCAGGAGGTGGCTCCTACAGAAGAGGTATTGCTGAAGATAGAGTGTTTTGAACAAAGTAATTTTAAACCTTCATTCATTAATTCATGACATCTATTCATATTTTCCCCTCCTTCAAAATCATCCTTATGGTTTTCCAAAACACTAATCAGGAAACGTAACGCGCTCATATATTTCCTGCAAAAGCAATTCGCATTTGATTGAAATGAGTGGCAAAATTTCCTCAAGTTCTTGGAAATCGGTGAAAATCCAGTCCTTCCCAGTAACGGGTGCGGTCCCGTGTTTTTCTTGGCGGCGGTAGTGTTCAACAAGAACTTTGTCTTGGGTGACGAGGACGTATTCCTGCAACGACGCGAGTTGTCGGTAATGCGCGAATTTTTCACCGCGATCATACGCCTCGGTTGAGGGTGAAAGGACTTCTACGAGGATAATGGGGTTGAGAAGTGTGTCGAAGACATCATCTTCAAAACGCGGTTCTTCACAAACGACAACGATATCTGGATAGAAGTAGGACGAAGTGAGAGGTGCACTCATCCGCATTTCGTTCGCGTAGGTTTCACATCCATTGCCTTTTAATCGGAGTTCACCAAAAATATTACCTGTAATCAGGTTATGCGCGCGACTTGCACCAGACATCGCTATCAACTCACCATTTAAGTACTCATGCCTGATTATTTCTGAGTCTGGGAGTGCTTTGCGTTCAAAAGCGATATATTCCTCGGGTGTAAGGCGTGTTTGTGATGCGGGGGTTGCCATGATCTCCTCCGGTAATGTGATAATTTGCATTATAGCGTAACTCCGAGAAGATGTCAAGGAGGGCAGGATCATCCTCCAGAGCCATTCAGTTTTCGGTTTTTCGTCGTTTCTATCGCAGCAGTCGCGATTCGGAGATCGCTCCTACAGAAGGTTTTTCAACATTCAAAGGTTCCCCTAAAGGAGAACTGAATGACTCTGGATCATTCTCAGAGCCATTCAATTTTAAGAAATTATCGGGTTTCGCGTCTTTTTTTTGATAATCCGGTGCGGTTAGGAAACCGCACCTACCGGGCCCGGGGAAAATCAGGATTACCGATTTAAATACTTAAACTTCATCAAACTGCGCCTACTGGACCTGCGGACTGAGGCTATTATTTTTCTTAAATTGATACCTATGGGTTTCTAAGTAAAGGTTCTTCACTGATAACCAACCACTGACAACCGATAACTGATTGCCTCTGAGATTTTCTGTATACAACTTCCCGATTTGTGGTATACTATTGCTGAACTGAAAGCATTCTGCTATTTGCAGCGAACTTGGAGGAAAATTGCATGCATACACCACCAGAAAGAAAATGGGATAAAACGATTGTCCGCTATCCAGATCCGGCGATTGAGGTACTCGACCGCCGTTTTGGAAAATACAGGATTGGCAACTCTGTTGTTGAGCGGTTGTGGACGGGCGCACGTTGGTCTGAGGGGCCCGTCTGGTTCGGCGATGGTGGATATCTGCTCTGGAGTGATATTCCGAACAATCGGATACTGAAATGGGAGGAAGCCACCGGTAAGGTAAGCACCTATCGCAAACCCTCTAACTACAGCAACGGACATACCCGTGACCGACAGGGAAGGCTTATCAGCTGTGAGCACGGTGCACGGTGTGTCACACGGACAGAATATGACGGAACGATTACCGTGTTGATGGACAACTATGACGGTAAACCGCTCAACGCCCCGAATGATGTAGCGGTCCACCCTGATGGACATATCTGGTTTACCGATCCGGGGTACGGTATTATGCTCAACTACGAAGGTCATATAGCGGAATTAGAACTGCCGACCTGCGTTTATCGCCTCAACCCAGATACTGGGGAAGCAACCGTCGCGACGGCTGAACTCGAAAAACCGAACGGTATCTGCTTTTCACCGGATTATAATAAGGTTTATATCGTTGATACCGGTGTTACGCATACAGACGGAACCCCCCGGTATATCTATATCTACGACGTAATAGATGGCGAGCGACTGGGCAAACAAGAGGTATTTTGCGATATGGCTCCGGGCATTGCTGACGGAATCCGATGCGATGTTGATGGAAATCTGTGGGCAAGTGCTGGATGGGTTGGTGATGGATACGACGGCGTGCATGTCTTCGCCCCTGACGGCGCACTTATTGGGAAAATTCATCTTCCTGAAATCTGTGCGAATCTCTGCTTCGGCGGTGTAAAACGTAACAGACTGTTTATGGCAGGTAGCCAATCTCTCTACTCAGTTTATGTTGAAGCGCAAGGGGTGCCGCTGTTTTAATTCGTTAGTGGAGTGGTGGATTTGATGAGCACGTTAGAACATATTGACTGCCCTATATGTGAACAAGATGCGGCGGAACTGCTTTTTGATAAAGACTCCCTGTCAGTGGTTATCTGCAAGCGTTGCCGGTTGCGATATGTGAATCCGAGAGTGAACCGTCAGACGCTTGAGGCGGAGTACATTGAGACCTATTATCCTCCAGATAAAGTAGAACGCATCCGGACAGATAACATGGAGTGGTTGCAGATGACCGAACGCCTCACAGAGTTGGAGAAGCAGCACCGAAACAGAGGGAGGTTGTTGGATGTCGGATGTGGCATCGGCACTTTTCTCTCGCTCGCTCGTGAACAAGGGTGGGAACCGCACGGGATTGATCCGTCCAAGAGTGGCAGTGCGTTTGCGCAGGAAAAGTATAAACTTGATGTACGGTGCGTGGATATCTTTGAGGCAGACTTTCCGTCTACCTATTTCGACGCGATTACGCTTTATCATGTGTTAGAACATATTTCTGAATTAAATCCGTTCCTCAGTGAGTTACGTCGAGTTTTGAAACCGGGAACTGGTACCTTAGTTATTGAAGTACCGAATGGTGAGAGTCTACAGAGTCGTCTTCAGAAATCGGATTGGCCCTACGTCCATCCACATGATCATCTTTACTATTTTTCCGCGCGTTCCTTGCCGAAGTTGCTTCGGAAGCACGGGTTTCATAATGTTACACTCGGTAAACCGAAGCGCGTTAGCCCAGTGACAGGAATTCGTTTTGTACTCCGTCAAGCGGCAACTGCCACATTAGTTCGGTTTCACTTAGGAACAGTGATTCGAGTATACGCGAGTTAGTAAGTGAGCATCACAATTGCGGTTCTTGGTAAATGTACGTTTGGATGACATCATTCATGAGGAGACGCTGTGCTATAGTCTCAAGAACTTCAGCGTTTAGGGTACCCGTCAACCAGTACTTATGTCCCGTCCGGACAGTGGTGACACCAATAAAACCTAAATCGGTGATGCCTTTGACAGTGCTGTCACCCACTGCATCGGTGACACCAGGCTTGAATTGTACTTCAAGCGTCCAGTCTTTTGCAGCGTCATTTTGGGCAGTGAAGGTGTATGTTTGTGTAATCGGATCGGCGAGGAGTTCTGCACCGATTCGGTCAATAGTCTGTGCATCAAGTGAACCTTCAATCCAGTAGACCGCGGCTGTACGGACAGAATCAACACCACTGATACCGAGGTCAGCAATATCCTCAAGGATACCCTGTCCAACGGTATCAGGAACTTCAGGCTTATAGTAGACTTCAACTTTCCAGTTCTTCATATTTTTAATTATGTGCCTATCTGAACACTTTTTCTCCGTTGTCGAAACAGTGGTTTTAGGTTAAGTTAGGGATGTTCCGTAACCGAAGATCGTCAAGGACAACGGACTTGACGTTCAGCAACAATAGTTAAAAGTGGTAAAAGATGTTGAAAAAACAGATAAATGTCTTGGTATTCGGGGCACATCCCGATGATTGTGATATTAAAGCCGGAGGTGTCGCTGCTTTGTATGTGCAACAGGGACACCGTGTTAAATTTGTCTCTGTTACAAACGGCGACGCTGGACACCACGAAATGGGTGGTGGTTCTTTGGCACAGCGACGCTATGCAGAAACACAAGCCGCTGCTGAAGTTGTCGGCATTGAATACGAACTTCTCGACAATCACGACGGCGAACTAATGCCGACGTTGGAAAACCGTTACCAGATTATCCGCACAATTCGGGAGTTCTGTCCAGATGTGATTATGACCCACCGCCCGAACGATTATCATCCGGATCATCGGTATACGTCAACGTTGGTGCAAGACGCAGCGTATATGGTTACCGTCCCAAATATCTGTGCGCTTACGCCACATCTGGCGAAAAATCCGGTCATTGTCTATTTGAGTGACGGCTTCCTGAAACCCTACCCGTTCACACCGGATGTGGCTATCGGTATCGATGCTGTAGTTGATCAGAAGATTGACATGCTCCACTGCCACGTATCACAGTTCTATGAATGGCTTCCTTATAACAGTGGCACATTAGATGCTGTTCCTACTGATGGATCGGCACGGCGTGCCTGGCTTGCCGAACGGCTTTTAAATCGTTTTCGTGCGACAGCTGAAAAGTATCGTGATTTGCTAATAGCACTATATGGCAAAAAACCAGGTGCGCAAATCGAGTATGCTGAGGCGTTTGAAGGCAGCGAATACGGTTCATCGCTGACAGCAGAAAATATCCCTATCCTCTTTCCTTTTTTCAAATAAGTAAGGAGCCTCGTTTTAGATACATGCCAACAGAACAAGCCAGTGCCAAGACGCTTATGGTTATTGTCAGCGTCATTGGTCTTATCTTTGCGATTGTTATGGTTATCCTCTTTTTCAACGCTGCGCCGGCGCGTTCTAACATTGAGGTGCATCGCACTTCAAAGGAAGCAACTGAGTGCTTGAAATGTCATTTAAGAGGCGATGAAAAATCACCGATAATGCCACATCTGAATCTCGGTAGGTGCAACCTCTGCCACGGACTCTCGAAAGAAGAGACAGCACGTTAGATAATAGACGTGGGTTGGAGCCTCGCTTTAATTCCTACCCAAATGATACTGTCTTCTGTTTCGCGGACGACCTGAAGACATTCAAACTGATTCGCTTCTAAAACCGATTGAACTTGTGTGAGTTCAGTCTCCAAAATACCAGAAAAGATGACGATTCCTTCGGGATGCAGCCTCGGTGCGCAATCCGGAATGATCAGGAGGATTACCTTCGTTAAGATGTTACCGATGATGAGATGATATTTACTGTCTACATCTTTGAGTCCATCGCCTTGAGATAAACACACCTGTGATGTCACAGTATTTGTTTGGAAATTCGCGGCTGCGACAGGGATTGCTGTCGGATCAATTTCAATTGCGTCAATCTGTTTTGCCCCTAACTTGACAGCGGCAATTGTTAAGATACCGGAACCGGTTCCGATATCGGCGACGTAGTGATACGGTTCAATAGTGTGTTCCAATAATTCGAGAGAGAGTCGAGTGGTAGGGTGGTACCCTGTGCCGAACGCCATACCGGGGTCAAGTTGGATCAAAATGTCGGTTTCGTTGTGAGAGGAATCGTGCCACGACGGTACGATGAAAATCCGTTTTCCGACACGTTGCGGAGTGAACGCTGCTTTCCACGCTTCCTCCCACTTTTCAGATTTGACGTGTTTTAAGTCGATGGTTGCAGGGTCTGGCTGAATTTCGTACGCTGGAAGTTCTGCGAGGAAGTCTCGGAGTTTTTGCATTCGCGCGCCGACTCTATCATCTAACGGATAGTAGGCAATAAGCTGCACGTTAGGAGTATCGTTCTCCTTGAATTCAACACCGGTTGCATTCATCCCAAAAAGACAGTTCGCGACTGCCTCGGATGCGTCGTATGAGGTAGTTACCGTAATTCTCGCCCAATCCATTTTCACGTCCATACGCTTACGCGCTGATGACAATTGAAGCGTTCTTTATTAAGATTCCTCGTCTTCATGACGACCGAGCAGTTTGTTCCAGAAGCCATGTTCATGTTGGTAGGATTCACCGCGCAGTTTCGCGAATTCTTCCAACTTTCTTCGCTGTTCGTCATTAAGATTTTTTGGGGTTTCAATCTTTACTTCAACAACCAAGTCGCCTGAATAAGAGCGTTTGTAATGCGGGACCCCTTTGTTGGGGATACGCAGTTGTGCCCCATATTGTGTACCGGGTGGAATATTGAGTTCTTCGCGTCCATCAACGCCTTCAACTTCGATTTTTCCACCGAGTGCGGCTTGGGCAAACGAAATTCTGGCAGATGTAATGAGATCGTTTCGGTCGCGTTGGAAACGTTCGTGCTGTGTGACATTGATGACGACAAATAGGTCGCCCGGAGCCGCGCCGTTGGTGCCGGCTTCACCTTCATCGCGTAATTGGTATTTAAAACCGGTATCAACGCCTTTATCAATATTGATTTTAATTTCGCGCGCATTTCGGACAAGACCTCGTCCGCCACAAGGTGGACAGGGTTCTTGAATGATTTCACCTTCACCGCGGCATTGTGGGCAGGTACGGGACATTGTAAAGAAGCCTTGTGATTGACTGACTTGACCTCTACCGTGGCATTGCGGACACGTTATAACACGTGTTCCCTTCTTTGCACCGCTGCCATCGCATGTCGGACATGTTTCAACCCGTGGCACTTGAATCGTGGTCTGTTTGCCGTGGATGACATCTTCGAGTGTCACCTCAAGGTTATATTGTAAACTGCGTCCACGTTTTGGGGTGCGTTGCCTACCCCCTAATCCACCGAAGATGTCGCCAAAGACATCGCTGAAAATATCGTCCAAATTCACGCCGAACCCGTCAAAATCGGTTCCGATGCCCTCCAGTCCGGCATGACCGAATCTATCGAACCGCTCCCGTTTCTCAGTATCACGCAGGACCTCATAAGCCTCTGTCGCTTCCTTAAATTTATCTTCGGCTTCTTTATTGTCGGGATTCTTATCTGGATGAAATTGGATGGCGAGTTTGCGATAAGCCTTTTTTACCTCGTCTTCGTCGGCATCGCGATTCACATTCAAAACCTCATAGTAGTCGCGTTTTTGCATCATATACCCCCTTTGTTGTCCTTATTCAGCAGCGTCAGTTTCATCCGTATCGTCTGCGGTGTCGTTTGATGTCTCTTCTTCTTTAGCCGGCGGTCCCTGCGAAACGACTACTTGCGAGGCGCGTAGAACACGAGTATGTAACATATAACCACGCCGGAATTCTTCAACCACCTTCCCCTCCGGCACCTCATCTGATGGCGTAACAAGGAGTGCCTCGTGCTGATTTGGGTCAAATGTTTCACCAACCGCTACGATTGGCACTAATCCGTGGGTTTTGAGGGCATCCAGTAACTGTTTGTGAACGAGTTGCACACCGTCGTTAAAAGTTGTGAACCCTGGCGAGACATCGCTCTCTTCAGCTTTCTCGGTTACGCTTTTAATTGCGGCTTCCAAACTATCCAACACCGGGACCATTCCCTCAAGGATGCTTTCGTTAGCGAACTTGAGTTGCCGCTGATAATCAGTTTGTAAACGTTTTTTGGTGTTCTCAGCTTCAGCCGCTGTACGTAGCAGGCGATCGCGTTCCGCCTTGTATTCTTCATGAACTGCTTGCACGGCAGTCTCTACCTCTTTATCAATTTCTGCCCGCAACAGTTCTTCACGTTCTGTTTCGTATTGATCACGAACACGTTGGACAATCGCCTCTACCTCCGCCTTAACTTCCGATGTAAGGTTGGTAGCAGTTTGTTCTACAGGAGAAATACGTTCTTCGATCTCTTGTTTCACTTCTGATTTGATAGTATCAAGAGCCACCTCCGCGATTTCTCGCATGCGCGTGACAAGTGTTTTTTCTTTAGTCTCCTTATTGTCGGTGGAATCGTTATCTGAAGATTCTTCTACTTCTGCTTCTATGTGTATCTCTTTAACTTCAGCCATGATGAAGTCCTTTTATTTTCTTAAAAATGCGTGCTTGGAAAGCACACGTTACTATAGTAAAACGTGAGTTCGATATAAGAAATTGAGGGTATTGTCCAGATAATGGTTGGTTTCCTTGTTCGTCTTGGAAGAAACCCCTTAAATCCCCTTATCAGCGGAATTTTGCGTATATCCGTACCATTAGTTAGGCAACACCCGATTGTTGGGTTTAGCTATATCTACCTATGCAAAATAGCTCATCGAAAATCGGAAACCTGCTCTGGATAAACTAAGGTGTCTTGGTATTTTACCACTCAACCCATACGTGTCAATTTAGCGATATTTCGCGGTATTTTGTAGGAATGTCTCTACAAATGCCGCCCCTCTGGGGCTTGGATCAATTAATTGATACATGTTTCTACACAGATGCCGTCCCTCTGGGACTCAAGAGGGTTTTTGGGGTATACACAGTTTGTGGATAGAACCCGGCGCGGTTGAAAACCGCGCCTACCGGACCTGGTGACCGAGCCTATTCTTTTTTAATAAATTGACACCTATGGTATTTTACCACTCAACCCAACCTACATCTATATTTGGGTTTTATTATCGAACTCATGTTATAGACATAGCACTCCACTGGAGTGCGGGAACACATTGATCATCAAATCTGCAACAGGCGTGATATGTTGTGTGGTGTTCCTCTAAATCCTTAACTCGAACTCACGTTAGTAAAACATACAATTACTTGGACATTGTGGTGGGGAATGTAAAGCTAAGACAAATTGTGTTTTAATAGCACAATTTCAAACCCTGCCAGCGAGGAGGGTAGGTGTCTGCCGCCCTTTAAAATGTCTAATTATTTTTATGATTCACCATAAAACTATGTTTTAACCGTGAACAGCGTTGGTGAAATCTTTCATTAATTCAAAGGAACCATTTTCTTCGAGCACATTGCCCGTGACGATAAAATCGGCACCTGCTTCCACTTTTTCTGCGGCGATTTTTGGTGTGCGGATGCCGCCACCAACGATTAATGGAATGCTGATTTGGTTTTTCACGGTGGAGATTATCTCGTTTGGGACAGGATGCACTGCACCGCTTCCTGCTTCTAAATACACCATCTGCATACCCAGATATTCTGCAGCTAACGCATGTGGTCCAGCGATATCCGGCTTATCACGCGGAATAGGTGCCGTCCCGCTCATAAATTCAACAGTGGTTTTGTTGCCCCCGTCAATAAGCATATAGCCGGTAGGGATAGGTTTAAGGGCATAGCGTTGTATCCAAGGTGCTGCCTTAACTTGTTCGCCAATGAGATAGTTCGGGTTGCGTCCACTGATCAGACTGATATAGAGAATAGCGTCTGCATGTGGTGTGAGGTGCATTGAATCACCGGGGAAAAGCACGATAGGGAGTTCTGTCTCCTGCTTGAGTGCTTGCGCAATTGGATGCAAATCGTTTGTTAAAAAACTGCCGCCTAACAAAATCGCATCTGCACCAGCCTTCTCGATCTCCGTTGCGAGTTTGGCGCATTTAGCGACCTTGCACTGCTCCGGATCGATCAAAACAAAATAGCCAGCGTTATGCTTTGTCAGTACCTCGTTAAAGTGGTCCAGAACCCAATTTGATCTCAAATGCGATTTGTCCTTTTTACTTATTGTTAAATTCGGGCTTGCAAACTGACATTTTTTGAAAGATTTGCGCACCGTCTACTCTTTTAAAATTTTACCATACTTACGGTGATTTGTCAAATGCTATACTGTTAAGCGTGTGTAAATATTTTGGCAGCGGGTCATCTGAATCAGGATTCACAGGATTCAAGGATTTTCAGGATGGTAGAACTAAAAGACGGGCGAGGGAACCTCACCCCTACGTTATGTTGATTTTGGTGTTTCCGAAGATTTAGTGTCAAAAACTTTACACATGTCGCCCTGCTGGGGTTAAAGGCGCGGTGTTTATCCACGCTCTATACACATGCCGCCCCGCTAGGGCTGCCAATCATGCTAAAGATAATCATCTGCGCACCATTGAAAACGCGCTTATAAGGCGTATCTACAGATAAATGTCCATATACCTTCAGATTTTTTATAGAGTAACACCCGAAAACATGTTGACATTTTTAAGGAACAAGAGTCCGTCTTCTTTGCTGGCGGGATTTGTAACTCCGCCTTTTATAGGTGTATAGTTAATTACGAGCTTTACTATAATATGGCGATTTGGGTGCTTGACGCCGAAAACTTTATACACTGCACTGTCGCGTCAACTCATAGAGAAGAACACCTGCCGCGACCCCTACATTGAGCGATGATTGTCCAGATGCCATCGGAATACGGACGAGTTCTGTGCAGGAC
>JAKZUG010000060.1:0-10770 GCA_047516705.1 Candidatus Poribacteria bacterium
TCCTCCCCATTTTTATCTATCTTCTGACCTACTCAGGGAATATTCACGGCAATATAGACCTATTCCACGAGGGGGAGCGACTCGCGCCCCTCAACGAGATGTTGCACGGTGGCGTGCCGTTTCGGGATGTCTATGTTCAGCATGGACTCTTCCAAAACGCTTACTTGGCGTGGTTTGGCGGTCAACTCTTTGAACCTACCCTGTTTGGCTTGCGTACAATGGAGCGTGTCCTAAATCCGCTCGGCTATGTCGCGCTCTATCTGCTGGGTTTACAGGTTTTTCGGGGCAGATTTTTGACCGCTTTCATCTGTATGCTTATTGCATCTGGAACAGAGTTCTCTGTATCCGCAAGGCATAGTCTCGGTTTAATTAGCTTCGCCTTCGTTGCCACTTTCCTGACCCATCCGCAAGTCACATCAAAAGGTTGTACGTTTTCGTGGAAGCTGCTCCTTGCCGGTCTCTTCACGAGTTTAGCCTTCTGGTACAGCACTGAAATCGGGCTTTACACGTTAGGTGCTATTGGGTTGTTTCTATTTATATATGGGTTACAAAGCGGCATAGCAGCAAGAAAACGTCCATTACCCTTAATCAGTTATAGTTGTGGAGTAATGTTAGGCTTTCTCCCTGTGGGTATCTACTTTTTGTTGCATGGTGCTTTGGACGATGCAATCTGGAATTCCTATATTCAATGCCGCTATCAACTTGCAACATGGGGACTGGCTTTTCCATCTCTGTCACAGACACTAAGACTATTGTCGTCGGACGGATGGCATGCCTTCGTCTTCAGCGTAGGATTTCGATGGTATCTACCGGTTTGCATCTTCCTGATTGTCGCGGCTTACTTGACCTATCGACGATTATCTGGCACTTACTCAGCCAACACGATGAAACTTCTCCTCATACTCCTCGGCGGCGTTGCATTCTTCAGGACTGCACTGGGCCGTTCGGATGGCGGACATTTGACTTTCGGTGCAACCTTCTTATGGCTGCTCTGTCTACTTCCGTTGGAAGGCGGCATCTTCAGCATATTCCGTGTCGGTTTATTGTCCGTCAGAGGTAAAATCCCTTGGCACGCTGCATTGAAGGCAGCATGGGTGCTCATTCCGACAGTCATATTCTGCTGGTATGTTGGAGAGGTTCATCATCCGTTGGCGGGTTTCAGTGCGAAATGGCAGCAGTTACGTCAGAACCCGTTCAAGCAGCGCGTTGTATCGGAGAAATTGGCGCGCGCAGGAGCCGTGGACATCCTGGACGACCAAGTTCAGCAGATTCAAAAGGTAGTCGCCTATATTCAAGAAAACACCGCACCGAATGAAAATATTTTTGACTTTACGAGTCAGGGTGCTTACTATTTCTTTGCGAATCGACCGGGTGTCTCCCGATTCCATCAGGTCTCGTACGCATCAACACCTTCAATGCAGCAAGAGGTTATTGCAGCTCTTGAACGCGACAAAACGCGTTTGGTAATCTTTAAAACGGGGGGTTGGTTCGATGCAGTTGATGCCATCCCTGTTGAGGAACGACACGCTTTGATTGCGGCATACTTGCAAGCAAACTACGAACCCGCGGTGAACATTAACGGCACAGAGATTTTATCGCGAAGATAATTATTCGAGGGTTTTGGTTAAATAATGGTGGGGTAATTAGCGGGTTCCTCCTAACCGTGCGGAAACCGTACATCAATTGCAAAAATGCTAATAGACTTGACTTCTTCTAATAAACATTGTATCTTCGTCTCCGAGAACAATCAACCTATTGGAGGTATACAATGAATCGTCCGAGATGTCAGGTTTCCACACACTTTATCAAATATGGATATGTCAACGCCGTCCAACGCTATAGATGTAGAACCTGTCAATACCAATGGACACACACGATGCCCCGCGGGCATCCACCCGTGACCAGAGAATGGTCCTCTAAGGAACAAAGGAATCCCACGCCTTTAGGCTTCGGAGGATGTCAATATAGGAGTTATTGCAACTTCGCATCGACCGCTTGCCCTACCGGTCGGTTTTGAGTTTGCCCCATGTTAAGGTGAGTTTGTCTGCCGGGTCAACAGCGAGAATTGTGTTGAAACCACTGTCCATAAACTCCTGAATCTCCTTTTGAGACTTTACTGTGTTGGAAACCCAAAGTTCATCCATGCCACCAACAAAGTGGGATGAACCGGAAGTTCGACGGTATCCAATGTCGAGGCTCGGTTCTCCTGACACGTCAATAACACCGCCCCCAGCAATCGGACCGCCTTTATCTTCATCACCGTTGATATAGATAATTGCTTCTTTACCGTCCCAGGTTGCTGCAACGTGCGTCCATTTTCCTTCATCAATGACGGTCTGCCCGATAAAATCTTTCACGTGATATGTTGTCCAGACGATCGCTTTTGAGCCATGGAACCCAAATTTCCATCCAGCACCACCGTCCATCTCCACAATATTCAGCCAGCCGGTAATCGCATCAGGGTTCACCCAGGCACCGACGCTCATTGGGTCGGTTAGTTCCTTCAAAGGCACAGCATTTTCCACTGTAATAAACGTCCCACCGTCAAATTCAAACCCCTTGTCAAAGGCACCATCTATCCAAGCCGGCTTACCATTAGCACTACCGTCGTTTTCATTGCCAGATAGGTCACCAACGGAGTCCCCTTTTCCTTCGTCAAACGTCACTAAGAATACGATGTCTTTCGGTAATTCTGCGTATGTGTTACCGACAAGAATCGCCAATATCGCGAGTACATAAACTATATTTCGCATTTTTAATCTCCTGAATTAAGTGTGAAAAATACACCTTACCCATTGGATGGCTTCAGAAGGCACACTAATAATACTGAAATTTGCTGTAAAAACAATAAAATTTCTATATTGCGTCATTCGTTCTTCTGTAAGGAATCCTCCCTCATCGTCAGTAGAAGCGGACTGTGAGCCTAATTCGCTTTGCAAGGCAATTTAGGTTTTCCGCAAGCAAAACGCATTTCATGCTTCTACGAATACTATGACCAATTTCGATTGTTAAAGTTCGTTCAAATTCAATACCCTTTTCCTTATTCACAACGTTCGTTGTAGAAATTTCTGTGAGAGTCGTTCACATAAGCCGAAGTTTATTACGGATTGAGGTGACTATCAATAGGAACGGCTAAATTTTCCAGAGACATTCATGGTCAGATATAAAGATATGTGAACATTTTGGTGGACAATAGGTGTAAACACGCCCCTTATTTTATGCAGAACCCACCATATATGGAGCGTTCTGCATAACTGATGATATTAGGCGACATTTATAGTGAATTATGAAAATAAATGGACATTTCAGTAACCTGTGGGAGGGATTTCTAACCGCGACCTTCTTCGTCTCCGCTGGCGAGGTTTCTAACCTCGCCAACTAGAGTGTATAGGTAATTATAGGCTTTTCTTAACTGACGACCGATAACTGATAACCGACAACTATCCTTGCTGCTCAATAAAGATTCGGTAAATGTCCTCAAAAAGTCTGACATCCGTGAGCGTATCTTCGGCTGAAGAGCGGAAGGGTTCATCGTTGCGGACGTTCGCGACAAAGTATTCCGCCTCCCGGCGATATGCCCACGTCCAACTCGGTCTCGGAATCGGGCGCGTGATTTCTTGTTCTTCCCCAGCGCGATAAATTTCAACCTCTGCCGGTGTGTTCTTCAAGAGCAACGGCGGTGCCCAGGTATGAATCCATCCGTTCTCAAAATAGAGTTGGCTATGCTCGTCCCAACGATAGTGTGAAACATGTCCGGTTTCCAGCGTTACACGGATACCGTCCATATCGAAGATGACAACACCGGAATATCCGTTCGCATCTAAATCGACGGCTTTGACAGTCACTTTGTCACCGGCATCAAGGAACCAACGCATCAGATTGATGTTGTGTGTATACTGCTGGAGGTATCCCAAATACGAGCCTCGGTACTGCTCAGGTATCCATTCGAGTGTTTTGACGGGTGCGCTCGGTTTTGGTTCCGCAGTACCGTCCATGTGGGTATCAAGATTGCACACCCAATCCCCACCAAAGCCGTGATTTCTGGCATAAGTCAAACGTCCGAGCTCGCCGGTTTCTCGGAATTGTGTTACCTTTGCCTTGACAATCTCGTTTCCGGCATCGTAGCGTTTCATGTAGCCTACCATCAACTTTTTGCCAGACTTCTGCGATGCCGCCACGATAACTTCAGCCTGTTCAGTGGAGACAGCCATCGGTTTTTCCATGAAGACGTGCTTACCTGCCAAAAGGAGATCTTTCGCGATTTCACCCTGTAAGGCGAAGTCAGCGGATACTGCCACTGCTTCAATGTCGGCGTTTTGTGCGAGTTCACCGTGATCGCTATAAAGTTGAGGGATACCGAAACGATTTTGAACTGTTTTTCCGAGTTCGGAACGCATCTCCGCGAGTCCGATGAGTTCACAGTCCGGGATACTCACAAAATTTGGAATATGGACCTTCTGTGCCATGAATCCACAGCCGATATAACCAAGTCGAATTTTTTCCATATTTTTAATTTACCTTGCGGTTCGGTTAGGCCGGTTGTGTCAATAACGATCCCTTCCGCATAGCCAACCCGGCCCGTTGGTTGGGTTTCCGCACTTTTGCTAAGAACCGATAGCTGATGGCTTCACTAGGCATTTCCCTTATTTCTAATTTTTCTGTGGCTCGCTTAGACAGGTTGTGGTCAAGAACAATATAACGACCAGCAGTCGGAGCGTTCACTGCACCGCTTTCCATGAACAGGCGAGAATCCACTTTCGGTAGCTGGTTTAAGCGTCAGACATTTACAAACACTTTTATTGTCGCAGACTGTTCTTTCCCGACAACTGATAACCGATAACTGATAACTATTCAAGACAGCTGGCGCGATTCTATCTGTTCAACCGCCGATTTAGCACCCTCTCGTACGAGCACAGATGCATCGTCTCGGGCAAGCTGCTTGAGTTTACCAAGACTGAGGCTTGCTTCCAGCTTGCCGAGGGCGACAGCCACGAAGTAACGCACATCGGCATCCTCGTCATCTAACGCTTCGAGTAGGGCATTTGTATCCATCATGGTGGCGAGGTGGCGGTCGGCATCACCGATATTAATCAACGCCTGCGCGGCGATCCGCCGCGAATGGATATCTCCGTGACGAAGGGAGGTAAGGAGGTCGTCATTGCCTTTGGGAATAACGCTAAGGTTATCCCAGTCGCAATCCAAGCAGAACCATGAATTTCCATCCAATCGTCGGAGATTCGTATTTCCACACGAGGGACATTCCCCAAATTCCTGTTGTTGACTCATGATTTTGTCTATTGTCCTTGGTTACGGCACACGGCGTGTGCCTACTACTTTAAGTCGTAACTTCATCAATCGTGGGATTTCCTTCCATTTCCGGTAGTTCGCGCCAGATTTCAGGTCCCTCTGGCTTAAAATTAATCGTAGCGATGAACTGCATGCCGTGATAGAAGTTGATTTTGAATTTGCCGCCCCCAAAATGCTGCTTGAGATATTCCAACGGGGCGTCAATCAACGGACCCATTTCGTCTGCATAATAGAACGCGAGTGCTTTAAACCGCACTGTATTACCCACTGGCTCCTGCACAAGAAGCTGCGCTGAAGTCGCAGGGAAGAGGACCTGAAAGGCTTGCCAAAGATCGGCAACGGTGGGATTTGGGGTCCCGATTCGCTTTTTGAAGTCGTTCTCAAGATATTCTGAGAAGGTGTTGAAAACCCAGTCCATAATAAGTAGTTTTCAGTTATCGGTTATCAGTAGTTTTCAGTCCTCAGTTTTCAGAGGAGCGGTTATTAGAGCCTATCTCATAAATACCAGTTCGCATATCCCTAAAGAAAGTCGTTTTAGGAAATATACGGCAAGTCCCCCTGATAAGGGGGATTTAGGGGGTTTCTTCCATGAGAAATCATTATTGGACAATACGCTCAAGCTATTTATGAGACGCACTGTAGTTTTCTTGTAACAAGCCATCTTCTTTTGGAGTCTTTCCAGTGGTAGTGATTCGTTACAAACCGGTCTCTTAACTGACGACTGACAACTATTACAGCGGTGCCTTCAAGAAGTCCTTCCAATCAAAATTAGGCAGAGGGAACTCCTCTGTGGCTTTGCATTGTCAAAATGTAGCCGCTTTCTCAAAAAAGTCAATATCTACACGTTCAATCCCAGCTTCCCGCGCATTTTCAGCGACACGCTGGACGACCATCTCGCGGACAAACGGGATCGGTATCCGTTTAACGCGATGCTCAACTTCCTCTGTACAAGGCACTGTGGTGTTGTCAAGATAGGGACCGTCCTGAAGCACGACTTCATCCGGATGGTCGCATGTCTCTGGTACGAGTTGCTGTAACCGCATTGAGACGTAATTGGTTACCCACTGCTTGAACGCTTCGGTTTTCTCGATATCTGCCTCACCAACAGGGGAATGCTGGTCTAACTTTTCGTTGATGCTGACGAGTAGGTTTTCGACTCGCGTCAAGCGTTCTTCTACATCCGTGAGCCGTTCGTTCGCATTTGTTTGTTGACTCATGTTCTTCTCCTTAAATTGCCCAATATTTCCATAGGTTATCTGGGATTTCGTGCTTAATATCTTCTCGCTTTTGATGAGAGTATCGAGCAAAGATACCAAAACGTGGAATATCTTTCACATTCGCTGACCCGGTATGGCACAGAAACGCGTGCCACAGCACAACGTCACCAGCAGCACCTGTAAATTCTCGTGGTCCGTCCGGTGATAAATCTGAAAGCACATGCCATCCCCAATCTTTGAGATCGTAGAAACTGCCATCAATCTGCTCGGGATACTGTAGGAAGTATTTGTGAGTTGCATGGTGGCTTCCAGGCCAAAAGACGAACGCACCACCACCGGGTTCGACATCGTAGAGATAGGTTGTCGCACCGATCATAAAGGGACTCCAACCGCCGGGACCATAGGCATCAATGTGTCCGCTACCGGGCATTGCCCATTCTTCTTCAGGATTGGGCCATTTGACAAGCGGTGAACCGCCACCGCCGGTAAATTGTCCACCACCAAGCTGTCCCGTAATCTCTTGCATTGCAGGCAGCTGCCCGAACAGTGGCGAAAAACTGAAGTTCTGTACAACATAGTCCTTGGACCATGTCTCCGGCGTTTCTAAACTGGAATTAAAATGCTTCCAGATCTGTTCCCGCCATCCGTCAATTATCTCCGAATCAATAAAATTTTCAAGGATAAGGTATCCATGTTCCTGAAAAAATGCAATCTGATCTGCTGTAAGCATCTGGGTCCCCTCTATCGGTAAAGGGTTGATGGCTGATAACTGACAACCATTTCTTAAATTGCCCAATATTTCCAGAGATCCTCTGGAATTTCGTATTTAATCTCTTCCCGTTCCTGATGGGAATAACGTGCAAAGAGACCAAAACGAGGAACATCTCTCACATTGGCTGATCCAGTATGGCAGAGAAACGCGTGCCACAGGACGACATCACCGGTAGCACCAATAAACTCACGGGGTCCCTCTGGCGATAAATCCGAGAGTAGGTGCCATCCCCAATCCTTGATATCGTAGAAACTGCCGTCGATCTGCTCTGGATATTGGAGGAAGTACTTGTGCGTTGACTGGTGACTTCCGGGCCAAAAGATGAAAGCACCACCCTTGGGTTCCACATCATAGAGATAGGTTGTCGCTCCCATCATAAAAGGACTCCAGCCAGCAGCGGCACCATACGCGTCAATATGTCCGTCCTTGGGCAGTGCCCACTCTTCTTCAGGAGTGGGCCATTTGATAATTGGTGAGCCGCCACCGCCTGTAAAAAACTGTCCGCCACCCAGCTGCTCGGTAATCTCTTGCATCACAGGCAGATGCCCAAATAACGGCGAGAAACTGAAGTCCTGAATCTGATAGTCGTTGGGCCACGTCTCCGGCGTTTCAAGGTTGGAATCAAAATGCTTCCAGACTTGCTCCCGCCATCCGTCAATTATCTCCGAATCAATAAAATTTTCAAGGATAAGGTATCCATGTTCCTGAAAAAATGCAATCTGTTCCGTTGTTAGCATACAAGTTACCTCTACGGTTGTTGCTACGGCACAACGGCGTGTGCCTACTACCTTGCATTAGCGTTTCGGTCGGAAAGATGGGATGCCAGTTTCATCAAATCGTTTCTTAACGGCTTGCATCAGTTCGGGGGTGACCTCCCGATATCCGTGTTCACGTGCGTATTTCTCAACGCTTTTGATAACCATACCACGCGCAAATGATGGCACGCGTTTCAACCTCTTTTCTGCTGCTTCCGTCCACTCCAATTCGTAATCGGTTTCCGTTGCAAAAGCGATCCTTTTCTCAATTTGAACGGGTGGCGTACCGCTGGCGAGGTTTGAAACCTCGCTTTTCAGTTCGTCTTTCCCATTAACGGTGTGCGACCCCGGTTCATACTCGCATGATGCGTCCTCAGCGAGGTAGTTGCCGGTCGTCGCGTATGCACGCGCCCTACAACCGCCACATACTTCTCTGAATTCGCATGCACCGCACTTCCCTTCAAGCAAATTGCGGTTCCGTAAGTCCTGAAAAGTCTTCGATTCATTCCAGAGTTTAACGAAACTTTCGTCTTTGAGGTTTCCAACACTAACAGGTAGATAGGGACAAGGGGTCAGTTCACCCTCAGGTGTGATGCGACAGTAGTAGATGCCACACGGACATGTACCGCTCGGATACCCTTGAAGAAAGTCGGAGTCAGACTGTTGCCCATAGATAACGCGCTTGTAGTGCGGAGCGCATTTCGCAGCAATGAGCATCTTCCCTGTATAGGCTGCTTGCAACTCGAACATCGTCTCAAGCATCTTCTCATATTGCGTAGGCGTAAGGTCCATCACCGTTTTGCCCCTGCCGGTTCGGACGAGAAAATAGAGGTTTAGCACCTTTGCACCCAGTTTATAGGCGAACTCTACGATTTTTGGGATTTCCTCGTAATTCCACTGCGTTACGGAGGTCTGAACGAGGAAGTCCATTTGTGCGCGTTTGAGTGCCTCAACGCCGTTCATCGTCGCTTTCCACGCGCCCTCCATGCCCCGAAATTTGTCGTGGTTTGCCGGTTGGATAGAATCAAGACTCACACCTGCACCGGTGACACCGTGCTGTTGCATCTTCTCGACCACGTTATCGTTAAGCAGGACACCGTTTGTGCCCATGACAACAAGAAACCCGGTATCGGAGGCATACTTCGATATCTCCAAGATATCCGGGCGTAATAAAGGTTCTCCACCAGTGAGAATGAGGAGGATGTGTGGATTGATTTCGGCGATCTCATCAATAACGCGAAAACATTGCGATTGGCTTAGCTCTGCGTCCCTCGCGTGTCCGTGTGCGTCTTGAATATCGGACAGGTGGAAGTTCCCGTTTGCTAACTCGCTTGTGTCTACGAATCCTGCGGGGAGGTAGCAGTGCGTACATTTCAGATTACATAATCGGGTAATATTCCATGAGACTGCCTGAACTTTGGTATTTTCCATTTTTTAGCGATTATGTTTTCACTCTGTTTTACGTTGTCAAAACCAATTTCGATGTGCATCAAACACACAATTTATGATTAGAGGTTTAATTGGAATTACAACGGCGACGCGAGCGCGAAAACGATTAATCCCGCAACCAGCGTTAACCATTTCCACACATTGATATAGGGACTCTGGTTGCGATGCGCTTCGCCATCCGGTGGAGTAACCTCAAGGTGCCGCCGATAGAGAGAGCTATATAGCCCCCAAAAGAGTGCCATGAGTCCAAACGCCGCGAGTTTTGCGACGAAAGTTAACATGTAGGTTTTGAAATCGCTACCACTCTGCTGCGCAAAAAATCCGTTATTCCATGCCACGATAAAGAACACCATCGCGCCCGTTGTCAGGAGGACATGAATCATCAATCGTATCCAAGTCCGAAAACGGTTGTGAACTGCTAACAGGTCTTCCGGTGACAAGTTTCGCCGCAGGATTGGCATTGCGATGAAGGTAGAAAAGATTACGCCGCCGAACCAGATTATTGCCGCTATCAAGTGAACGCTTCGGATGACAAGTTCTACGACTTCCCGCATTCTTCTCCAGAATTTCCATTTTTCATAAATGATACTACATTTCACGTTCAAAGTCAAATTTGATTTGGGGTAGATTGAACTTGTCTCTACTTTACATCCCTTGTGTCACACTTGGTAGAAGTGCTCATGGTGTTTTCTTATTGAGTAGGACTTACGCATTTGCTTCGTAAGTCCCTGATAGGGGGGATTTAGGGTAAATATCAAAAAATCTCGCGCCACGTGCTAAATTTGCGTAAGTTCTATAACTGCAATCTAAATCAGGTGTTCCCTCGTAAACACAGTCTAAAGCAACTATTGTGCTTTTTTATCTTGTAAAAAAAAGAATGGCAGCCCGCGAAGGAGACAGAACCCAACGGCAATGGTGGCAAGTATTAGACTTCCTTGTTCTAAGGCAGGGTTTTTGAAGAAACTGGTGCTTGCAAGACTCGTGAAGGCTAACATTTTGGTGACACCGAAAAGGGCACGACTGATGTGTGAGCGGGTAAGAGCGTATGTCCATCCGCTTTTTGGGTATCCAAAAAACTGTTGCAAACTGTCCGTGATAAATCCGCGTGCCATGACAGTGATAGGCATCCATAACGGGAGGTGTCCTGTTGTGGTAAAGTAGATCCAAAAGGTGTTTTCGATGATTCTGTCTGCGACAGTGTCAAGAACTTCGCCGAGTTTTGATGTTTCGTTGCGTCTGCGGGCAATATGCCCATCAACGCCATCAAGCG
>JAKZUG010000061.1:0-3068 GCA_047516705.1 Candidatus Poribacteria bacterium
ATCAAAGGAATGAATAATGACTGCGATAGAGATCCCCTGCGCACCAGCCTTTGAAAGCGCCAGCAGCGATCAAGCGAGTGGATAACGAGTGCGATAGGGATCCCACAGGTATGTAGCAGCCAACAATGAAAACATGAAAAACTTTCTACAAATGACCAAAAATGGCTTTGCCACCGATTATTCAAACAGGCTCTGAGAATGTCTTCACTGACCAAAGGAAGCCACACGATGAATGCCCTTTGGGGTTGTATTTCGCGTGGGAACTTGGTTCAATGACGCGGAGAGAAAGAGCTTATTTGGGTGAAAAAATTGAAAAGGTCCAGGAGGCCTTTATACGTGGCAAACCATTCCGGCGGTTCGCAATTTGTAATCCGTCTACGAGCAATTGGTTGGTTTTTTATTTTGCAAAGTTGAGCCCAAGACAAATACAGGATAATTTAGAAAGGTTCGTCAGGCTAAAACTGATTAGTGAAGTTCATTGGAACTTGTTTGACTTTGGAGTTTACGGCTTCGGATTCCAAGTGTCAATTACTTTTCCGTCGCGCTTACTGGGATTGTCGAGCGCAATCGTAATTGGAGCAGACGAGATTAAAGAAAACTATACAGAAACAGACCTTGAGGATGCACGTCGAATCTGGTCTCCGCCCTCAAGTTACACCATTGATAAAATCGAAGAATTTCCAACTGGTTGATTTCTGGATGTCTAACTATCACGAAGGCGTAAATCCCAAGAGCAACATGGGCTCAAGATTACGTTTTCAACCTTGAATATAGGTTCCGGTTGAGTCGAACGTTAGCCTCCATGTACCATCATCAGTGGATTGCGAGTATTTATTGATTGAGAAATCAGTTCCGACTAATTGACGACTAGATACTAATCTTATGACTTGGTGCTTTGAATGGAATGTTGATAGAGCTAATGGTAACACAGCAAAGCACGGTGTGAGTTTTGAAGAAGCTGCCACCGTATTCTGTGGCCCAATTGCCGCGATTTTTGGTGATGCAAAGCACTCGGATGAGGAATCTAGGGAAATTATTATTGGTCACTCTGACATGAACCGTTTACTCTTGGTATGCTTCACCGAGCGTGATAATGTTATCCGAATTATTAGTGCACGAAAAGCAACAAGGAGAGAACGTCAAGATTATGAAGAACATCAAATCGGTTAATCGGGTCAATAGCACCTCAGATGAGATGCAGGATGAGTATTCGTTCGACTATAATAAAGCAAAACCTAACCGCTTCGCGGGTAAGCTTAGACAAGACCAGTTGATGGTCTGCCTTGATGCGGATGTCGCCGCTGTATTCAAAACCACCGAAGCCGTCAATCATGTGCTGCGGGCTATTATCACTTCGTTGCCAACGACAGAAAAAGAGAGTGACTGATCCCGAGACTGTGCGGGAGTACGTATTGATTGAGCGAGGTCTGATTAATCGTTTGTGACAATTCATATATCCAGCTCATTTCGGCGCTGTCTTTCATGGCAGAATTTCTCATGATCAGGAGATGTCACATTGAGAACCAGCCAACGTCAATCTCAAGGTGTTAGTCGGTTTGTTTCTACCTGCTCAGTGTTGCTAGTCCTCTGTTGGTTAGCCATCGCCGGGTGGAACTTGAGTAAAAGACCCGAGGCACTTGACGCCTTCTCGGTAGGTTGTGTCGTCGTCCTCGCGGTTATTCCTTATCTTATGCCGAGAGTTATAGCCAAAGTTGTATTTTGGATGAAAGGCGGTTCGCCGACGAGTGAAGCGATTCGAGAAATGCAGGCAATGCGGGTAGCCAAAGACGATTTTCAATCCGTGCCCAGTCAGAGCCAGATTGAAACAGGATTACCAGAGGCATGGAGTAAATTGGTGCAGGATGCGGATGACCTACTGCTCAACCTAGTAGCGGAGAAGGCAAAGAGTTTGCAGGGTCACAAACCAACTCGGGCACAAGTATTGGAATTCCTGAAAAGCTTGCAGAGATCTGAGTTTCAACCGAATCAACCGAAGGAAGCGTCCGCTCCGACAAGCCAGCCAGTGAGCGAGCCGACAGCAACGTCTACGGGTAGAAAACTACCGACGCGCCTTGTCGTCACTATGGAAGATGGAGAACGGATTGACCGTCGAGCCGCATCAGATACCTTCGTTGAAACAATAGAGAAGCTGGGGATCGAGCGAGTGAGGAACCTTGGAAATAATGTGGGGCGTTTTTCTCTCATATCAACTTCTCAGTCGCACGAGAAGCAACGCAAGTCTGGTCGGTATTACATAATGATCCATAACACTACCACAGCGGAAAAGAAACGACTTCTTGAGACGATTGCATCCGAACTTGGCGTCAAGCTGAAAGTTGAAACCCCTGTAAAAGATTGAACTGAAAACTTGAGATCGGGAGAAGGTCAATATTTGTGTCACCTTGTCTTAACCCAACATGGACTTTTTGGGCACTCCAGATCTGTTCTCTCTTGCTCTCGCAAGAGGCAGTTTTTTGCTGACGCTTAGGAGGTTTACTATGAATACCAAGCAACCTCGATCTGACGGTGTTAGAAGAATCGTGTTAACTTGCTCAGTCGCCTTAGCCGTGTTTCCGGTTTTCTGGATGTCTGGTACGTTAATCGGCAACCTAGGTGATTTGTCAGATATGGAGACTGTATTCTGCATTCTCATTGGAGTAACAAGCAGCATCGTCTTCTTTCTTATTCCAAGAGCGATAGCGAAGATTATATACTGGATAATAGACGGCTTTAGCGAAGACAAGAACAGGTGACGCGGCACTCTGAGTCTGAATTATATCAGGGTGGCAACGGAGTTGTGCCTTTCGACAAACCCGGACATCTACATTTGGGGCCTTCAAAAGACATCAAGATGACTAGCAGCGCGAGGTACATCAAGATTGTTGAATGGTCTGAAGAAGACCAGTGTTTTATCGGATGCTGTCCTGGGATTATCGGGCCGTATTGTCACGGCAATGATGAAGTGGAAGTTTATCGGGAGCTATGCGAAATTGTTGATGAGTGGCTGGCAATAGCTCATCACGAAAACAAAGCGCTCCCTCCCTCGACTATCGGCAGGAATGTCGATG
>JAKZUG010000062.1:0-6856 GCA_047516705.1 Candidatus Poribacteria bacterium
CTTAGGGATGTCCGGTGCGGTTTCCTAACCGCACCATAGGTGTCAATTTAGGGATTTTTAGGGCGTTTTGTAGCAGCATTTCTATAGATGCCGCCCCTACGGGGCTGGAGGCTTTGGTTCACATACGTACTACATAGATGCCGTCCCGCTGGGACTAAAGAGGGTTTTGAAGCATCCAAGGTTTTTGTTTAAAATCCGGTGCGGTTAGGAATGCAGATCGCAAATGTAAAGCAAAGACAAATTTTGCCGCGTGTGGGCAAAATTTGGGTGCGTACACCGCAAAACCGCACCTACCGGGCCTGGGAAAATCGGGATTACCAAAGAAAAATTAAAAGGAAGAAAAGAATGGAAAAAGTATTAGGCCTCAGATGCCGCGAATGTGATAAGAAATATCCCAAAGAACCGCTTCATGTTTGCGAATTCTGTTTTGGCCCCCTCGAAGTAGACTATAACTATGAAGAGATACAAAAATCTATCTCAAGACGTTCAATAGAAAACGGACCCGAAAATTTATGGCGTTACGCCGACCTCCTGCCGATAGATGGTGAACCGACTGATGGTCATAACACCGGGTTCACACCGCTCATCCGAGCGAAAAACCTCGGAGACGCGCTCGGTGTCAAGGAACTCTATATTAAAGACGATTCTGTCTGTCATCCGACGCTTTCATTCAAGGACCGTGTTGTCGCAATTGCCCTGAGTAAGGCAAAAGAGTTCGACTTTGACACTGTCTCTTGTGCTTCTACTGGCAACCTCGCCAACGCTGTTGCAGCGCACGCTGCTGTTGCCAAACTCAACTGTTTCATCTTCATCCCTACCGACCTTGAAGTTAGTAAAGTCGTCGCATCCCTCGTTTATGGACCTACAGTCGTCGGCATTACTGGTACTTATGACGAGGTCAACCGGCTTTGCAGTGAAATCGGCGGTATCTATCCTTGGGCATTTGTCAACATAAACATCCGCCCCTTCTATGCCGAAGGCTCAAAAACGCTCTGCTATGAAATAATTGAACAACTCGGCTGGGAAGCACCGGCACATATTGTCGCCCCCGCCGCCGGTGGTTCACTCATCACAAAAATTGGCAAGGCACTCAAAGAATTCCACCTTTTGGGTTTAATAGACAAACCGAATACAAAAATCCACGTTGCCCAAGCGGAAGGCTGCGGTCCGATCGTCAACACCTATAAAGAAGGTGGCGATTTTGTGAAGCCTGTCCGACCGAACACAATCGCCAAATCGCTCGCTATTGGTAATCCGGCAGACGGCATCTATGCGGTTGATACAGTCCGTAACTCGGGTGGTGTCGGCGAACACGCCACCGATATTGAAATCGTAGAAGCCATCAAACTCCTTGCCGTTACAGAGGGGATCTTCACCGAAACCGCTGGTGGTGTTACACTTGCCGCTGCAAAAAAATTAGTAGAAAACGGTCACATCCAACCCGATGAACCGACAGTTCTTGCTATCACTGGCAACGGCTTCAAAACCATTGAGGCACTTGAGAACAAAACCGATACAACGCACATCATTGCGCCACAACTCAACGCTTTTCGGAAGTTGATGACGGAAATCGCATAGGCTTCAGTTGAAGATCGGCGGGTAAACAGACGGTAGACTCCTTACCTTTCCTATTCAAAGGTGCTTGGACTTTAGCACATCGGTGACATTCCATACGGAGGGATTAAGAGCATGAAGCAACGAGAAATCCACGAAGTTGAACAAGGAATACGCCCGCCAGAAAAGGTCAAGATAACGTTGGAGGAGTTTTTAGAGCATGATGTAGAGGGGTATGAATACATAGACGGCAAATTAGTACCAAAATCACCCCCACTTCCTCCAGAAATGTGCTCAATACCCACCACAATGACGTTGGAAGAGTTCTTAGAGCATGATGTAGAAGGATATGAATACGTTAAGGGAGAATTAGTACCAATGGCACCGCCGTCAAGAGAACATGGTGAAATTAGTGTTAATGTCATTCATCATTTGTATTCGCATGTTTATCAACAGAAATTAGGTCGTTTGTATACGGCGGAGACGACATTTCAGGTTGGGGAACGTACAGCAAAACCGGATGTCGCGTTTGTTTCAACTGCTCAGTTGACTGGTGACAAAACAAAGGGTTTTTCCATACCGCCCGATCTGGCAATTGAGGTTGTTTCTCCGTCAGATGTGCAGTCTCGTGTTGCCGAAAAGGCACTTGCGTATTTGGATGCGGGGACTCGTCTCGTCTGGGTGATTGAACCTGTTTCTAAAACGGTAACGGTATATCGATCTGAGAGAGACATTGAGATACTCACACGCGAGGACACGCTTACCGGCGAAGATGTCGTACCTGGGTTTGCTTGCCCCATCGCACACCTATTTGAATAGTCCACACAATCGGACCGATCTGAACAAAATATGGAAACGCTACAGGGCATACTCGAACGTATCGTTTATGAGAACCCTGACACCGGTTATACTGTCGGGCGGCTCTCCGCGCGCGATCATGCCGAACTCACTACCGTCGTAGGCAATTTGGCATCTGTTAACCCTGGCGAGAGCCTCCTCCTTCAAGGCGAGTGGGTAGACAATGCCAGATACGGCAGACAGTTCCAAATTGAGAAGTATGAAACCATCCTACCTGCAAACGTCGTCGGGTTGAGAAAATACCTCGGCTCAGGCCTCATCAAGGGCATCGGTCCGAAGATGGCAGCACTCATCGTCAGTAAGTTCGGTATGGATACGATGGATGTTATTGAGCACGAACCCGATAAACTGGCGCGCGTTCCGGGTATCGGGCGAAAACGCGTGGAAATCATCAAAGAAGCGTGGGAGGCACAGCGCGAGATTAAAAACGTCATGCTCTTCCTGCAATCACACGATGTAAGCACGGCGCACGCCGCAAAGATTTACAAAACCTACGGAAACGACGCAATCCTGATTGTCACAGAAAACCCGTATCAGCTCGCCGATGATATTTACGGCATCGGCTTTGTAACAGCGGACACGATCGCACAGAAACTTGGCATCGATAAGGACGCGCCACAACGGGTAGAAGCCGGGATCAAATACGCCCTCAGCCAAAAAGCAGATGAAGGACATGTCTTTCAACACCGTCCCGAACTCATTGAGGCGTGCCAAACCATGCTTGAGCAGGAACCAGAAGCGATTGAACAAGGTATCCATGCCCTCGTTGAAAAAGAGGAAATTATTAATCCCAGTTTCACAGACCTGACGGGTTCCGACGAGCAGGTCGGTATAGGCGAAACGCCGGACGACTACGATATTAGCCGTCAGCAATCAGCAGTCAGCAATCAGGAAGCGTGTTCCGATGCAGATCAAGCATCTCTTTCAACTGACGACGGACAACCGACAACTAATAACCATTCCGCCATCTATCTTGCTCCTTTTTACTACGCCGAACTGGGGGTCGCCAACCAGTTTTCGAGACTCATGGCTTACGGTGAGGGGCAAAACATCGGTCACACTGGCACCGATGCGTCGTCAGCTAACATCGCTGCATTCCTTTCCCAATTAGAGAAGGAGATGCGTATCCATTTCGCCCCGCATCAACGCGAGGCGATCCATACGGCAATGACAGCACGCGCAATGATTCTCACCGGCGGCCCCGGCACCGGCAAAACGACAACGACAGTCGGTATGATTCGTCTGTTTGCGGCACAAGGCAGACACATCACCTTAACAGCACCGACCGGACGCGCAGCGAAACGTCTCAGCGAAACGACTGGTGGTGAAGCCAAAACCATCCATCGCCTCCTCGAATTCTCCCCGCAAATTAACAGTTTTAAACGCAATCGTCAGAACCCATTAGATACAGATGTCGTCATCGTTGACGAAACGTCTATGGTAGACCTCGTCCTCATGAATCGGTTGATGCAGGCGATCCGTCCGAGTACCACCGTCATCCTTATCGGTGATACCGATCAGTTACCCTCTGTCGGGGCGGGCAATGTTCTCAAGGCACTCATCGATTCGCAAAAAATACCCATCATTGAGTTGACCGAAATATTCCGTCAAGCGCAGGAGAGCATGATCGTCACAAACGCACATCGCATTAACAAAGGCGATTTTCCTGAACTCACTGGCGACCCAGATCGGAACTTTTTCTTCATGGAAGCGGAAAACCCGGACGATATTGTTGAATTGATATGTTCCGTGATTGCTGACCGGCTGCCGCGGCGCTACGATTACCATCCGATAGACGACATCCAACTCCTATGTCCGATGCGGCGCGGGGTGCTCGGCACTGAAAACCTCAACAGACGGCTCCAGGAAGTCTTGAACGCGGAATACACCGCTCCAACGACCCATCCGTTGGAAAAAACGCGCTTCGGAGCTCGCCCTCATAGCCAAACATCGCGTTTTGGTGACCTGTCAGCCACCGCAGGCGGATTCCGCGTCGGCGATAAGGTCATGCAGATCCGCAACAACTACGACTACGACGTGTTTAACGGCGATATCGGGAGGGTTGTCGCCATCGAACGCCTTGACAAAAAAGTCCACATCCAGTACTCTGATAAACAGGTCGCTTACGATACGGCGGACCTCGGGGAACTCGTCTTGGCGTACGCCACGACGATCCACAAAGCACAAGGCAGCGAGTATCCTGCCGTTGTTATCCCTTTGCACACGCAACACTATCTCATGTTACAACGGAATCTTCTTTACACCGGCATCACCCGTGCGAAGGAGCGCGTCGTGATCGTCGGCACCAAAAAGGCACTCGGCATTTGTATCCGTAACAACCAGGTAATGGAACGCAACAGTTACCTTGCTGAACGTCTGAATAGCAATCAGTTTTAATAGCGTTCACCATTTAGCTTTCAGCAATCAGAAAGAGTTTCTCCAGACCCAGTAGTTGTGGTTTAAACTGCACCATACATGTCAATTTAAGAGAAAATTACCATCTCGATCCCCAGGTCCGGTAGGTGCGGTTTCCAACCGCACCATAGATGTCAATTTAGTGATTTTTGACAGCGTTTTAGCATCTACAAATATAAACATGCCGCCCTTACAGGGCTTGGATCTTTGATCAGAAATGCTGCTATAAACATGCCGTCCCTACAGGACTGAAGAGAGGTTTTGTGGCATACAAGGTTTGTGCTTAAAATCCGGCACAGTTTCAAACAGTGCCTACCAGGTCTCGGTGTAGAGACAGTTGCTTTTTCTTAAATTGGCACGCATGGTGTATTTACAAACCGCACCGTATTTTAGGCAGGAACTGTGCCTATAGCGAAAACCCTCTTTAGTCCCGTAGCGGACGGTATGTTTATAGAAAAGTGTTGGAAAGAAGAATCCAGCCCTATAAGGGCAGCATGTTTATAGAATCTTTCAAGTGCGCCGTTGTCAAAAACAATAAACTGTGGACGACGGAATTTGAAAGCCGACAGCGAATTAAAAATGTAGAGTTGAATTCAATATGGAAGGAATAGAAATATGACACTGAAGGAACACATCGACAACATTCGCAACGGCTTAGAACGCCGACAGTTCACGAGTGAAACTGCGGTGCACCAGGGGATTATAAATCCGCTGCTTGGGGAGTTAGGTTGGCCGACATCCAAGACTCAGATTGTTTTTCCTGAGTACACAGTTGAGAGAGGGAAAGTTGACTACGCGCTATGCTATCCACCTAAAATGCCACGCATTTTTATTGAAGCAAAACAATCTGGAAAACTTGACGGTGCAGAAAGACAACTCTTTGGATATGCTGTCCATCAAGGTATCCGTGTTGCTATTCTCACTGATGGGCAGAAATGGATATTTTTTTATCCATCGGGTGAAGGAACTTACGAAGAACGCAAGGTAATCGAGTTGGATCTCCTCACAGGAGATCGTGAGGAAAATGCCTACTATCTGAACAGATACCTAAACTACAAGTTGGTAAGGACTGGTGAGGCGTTTGAGGCAATCGAAGCAGACTACAGAAACTTTTCTCGGAACCGCGAATTGGAGCGGTACTTGCCTGAGGTGTGGAACAAAATCTTGCAAGAGAAAAATCAAATCTTGCTGCAAACTGTGATAGAAGAAATGAAAAAAGTTTGTAGATACATACCAACAGAAGAAGAAGCACTTGCCTTTCTGAAAAGTTTAGCAGCGGACCGCAAGGAAGATCCTGTTCTGCCAATTCAAGTTCCATCTGTTCCGTCAGTTTCAAAACAGAAACGATCGCCGCAATGGACAAGGCTGGTTGTTACGATGCCTGATGGTGAAAGGATTGAGCGTCCTCTGATAAAAGACACCTTCGTTGAGGTAATTGAAAAGTTAGGAGTTGAAAAGGTAGCGGTACTTGACATAATCCGGCAGAAGATACCTCTCATCGCGGTGTCTAAGTACCCTGACCGCTACCAAAGACCGTCAGGTTCATATTACATTCTAACAGACACAACGACGATAGATAAAAGACGGGATCTCCTGAAAATTGCCAAAGGTTTAGGGGTTGAACTGAAGGTGGAAATCATTCCAAAAAAATGATAAATCACTCATAGCTCACCTCTAACAGATTCATAGATTGAAACTGTAGATGCTACACCACTAACTATCTAACTAAAGGAGCAAAACATGAAACTAACTACGTTATTTCTTATTGGTTTTCTACTACTTTTCACCAGAAGCTTCGTGTATTCCGAAGTTATGTTGCCGCGTGTTATCGGTAGCAACATGGTCCTACAGCGCGACATGCAAGTGCCTATCTGGGGCTGGGCATCCGCAGGCGAAGAGATCATTATAACTCTCAGTGCTGAAGCCGAAGGTGTTGAACCGGTTTCAACAACTACTGCGGTTGCGGACGCGGAAGGCAATTGGCAAATTAAACTTCCCGCTATGGCAGCTGGTGGTCCCTATACACTCC
>JAKZUG010000063.1:0-4546 GCA_047516705.1 Candidatus Poribacteria bacterium
GAGGAAGCTTGGGAGGTATACTTCAGTGAAGTTAATGCGATTGGCAGTCCGTATTCCTTAGAAAAACGACTTGTTGCGAGACTCGGTGCTGCAACTGCGCGAGTTGATGCTGCACTCTACCGTTTGGCTTCTACGCCGGTAGCCGATGCTTTAATCGAAGCGCACAAGCGTGGATTACAGGTGCGAGTTGTCACTGAAGCGGACAATGTTGACGAGTCGGAGATTAAACGGTTGCAAGCAGCGGGTATACCTGTCGCTGACGACGGTGAGAGTGGCGGCTTGATGCATCACAAGTTTGTCGTGATTGATGAGCGATATATCTGGACAGGCTCCTATAATACTACCCATAATGGGGCATATAGGAACAACAATAACGTCATATTCATCGATTCAGTGCCCTTAGCGTATAACTTCACACAAGAGTTCCGGGAGCTGTTTCTTGATGCCCAGTTTGGAAAACCTTCGGGCGCGTTTGTTGCGTATCCGAAGGTAAAGTTAAGCGATGGGACACAGATTTTCACCTATTTCTCGCCAGAGAGTGACACGATCTCGCCGCTTCTGAAAGAGATTGAGTCTGCGAAAGCGTCAATTCGTTTTATGGCGTTTTCGTTTACGCACGATGCGCTCGGTAGTGCGATGCGTAACCGCTTTGCATCTGGTATTGATGTCCGCGGGGTATTTGAAGAGCAGCAGTCTGATAACTCATACTCCGAATATAAAACGATGAAGGCAGCAGGATTGCCGGTTGTTAACGATGGAAATAGTGGGTTGATGCACCACAAGGTAATCCTTGTTGATGAAGATACGGTGATTACGGGTTCCTACAATTTCTCGAAAAATGCGGAGAAACGGAATAGCGAGAATCTATTGATTATCAAAGGGAATCGTGAGATTGCGGAGGCATACCTCACCGAGTTTGAGAAGATAGCGCGTTAGGGATCGGTGTGTTTAATTGGATGCGATTGCTTGAAAAGCACACCTAAGTACTACTGTTTTTCGCCTAATATAACTGTCCGATGTTGTTCTGTTCCGTTTCTGCCGATTTTGAGTTGAACCTTCGTGGCGGGCCGCTCACTCGCAACACATCTCAACAGCTCATCATAGGAGCGTACAGGCACTTCGTTAAATTCGAGGATAAAATCCCTCGGTAAAAGGCCACTTTTGTGCGCAGGGCTGCCTTCAATCACACCCGTAATGAAGACCCCAAGGTCAACTATCTCTACTTCAACGCCGAGCCAGCCGCGCGCTACCTTTCCGTGTTCTATGATTTCTTTGGCAACAGCGCGAACCGTCTCCATCGGCATGGCAAAGGTAATTTCCTGATTACGAGTCTCCTGCGAGAACTCTTGAACAAGCAATTGTGCAATGTCGGGATTGACCTTTTTCTGGAGAAGCGCGTCAACCACTGTGTTGGTGGTATTAGGTGGTTCTGTCAGCACAGCAAGTATCATTCCGACAATCTCGCCTGAGGTGTTTATGACGGCTCCGCCGCTGTTCCCGGGTGTAACCGCAGCGTTGATTTTAATCAATTCGCCACACAATTGATTTGGTAAGGTGTCCCACCCCCCCACGATGCCGAAAGAGACAATTGGGCTATGTCCGTAAGAACTTCCTATCGTTACAACCCAAGAACCGGTATTAATTTTTGAGGAGTCCCCCCACTTCACGGGGGTTGTGGTTTTAAACTCCCTTGTCATGAGTGCCTTATGTCGGACCGGAGCGGAGCGCTTCACAAGGGCTGTGGTGTCAGGTTTCTGCAGATGTGTGGTTGTTGAGTGTACGTCTACAAGTCGGAGTACCGCGATGTCCGTGAGTGTATCAATGCCAACGAGTTTGGCTGGAGAAACCGTTTGGTTATTAAAGATGATCTCAATTTTACTTGGCGTTTCCATCTCAAATGTCGTTGTCACGATGTGTCCAGCGGTGTCGATAACGATACCGGAACCGATGTTTTGGCGAATAAATACCAACTTTTCAGCGTCCGATGAGAGCGGTGACGACATCATCTGCGTCGCTACAACTTTCACGACGGCAGGACGAGCGTCGGTGACAACTTTCTGGAATTCCTTTTCAAGAAGCTGCAAAACGTTTTCGTTCGCGACACTCGGAGTGACCGCATAGAAAAGCAGGCTGAGCATTCCAATTATCAATTGGCGTTTTGATTCTATCGCGTACATGCTTATTTTCCTTAATTGCCTATTTACAGAAAAAACTGCTTAGGCATTTCTAAATTAAAGCCCGCCACTGGTAGAGGCGTTGGTGTAACTTACCTGCTTTAACATATAACGCTGCTGCATCGGTCGCGTTGGCGTTGAAATAACATCACTCGGCAGGAACCGGCTACTGTCTCTTGCGAAACGCTGCGGTCCTACCCGAAGTGTCTCAGGCGGTGTTGTTATCTGTTCCTGTTGAGACGTAGTTGCTACGGGTGCTGGGCGGAGGTTTTGATCGAACAGTGGATTCTCTTGATAGAAATAGGTGCCGGCGGCGGCAAGAATCAATGCCATGATGCCACTGAACGCCCACTTGGGACGACGGAGGATGTCTAATAACTGTCTCCAACCTGTTGCCGCAATTTCCTTAACGCTACTGGGATCGCGTTGTTCTGTAGCGAGTCGTTGCTGTAACGTTGACATAAAGTACGGTGAGGGTTCTATCTGCGGCAATTGTTGTACTGCCTTCACAGACTCCTGAAATCGGGTATATTCGTGTTGGCACGCCTCACATTCTGAGAGGTGCCCTTCAAAACCCCGCAGCGTCTGATAATCGAGTGTGTCTTCAAGATGGGCAGAGAAGTGTTCCTCAGCCTGTAAGCAGTTCATAGGTCGCTCCTAAAACATCAAATAAAAGGTTTTAACTTTTCCTTAAGCATGAGCCGGGCGCGGTTGATACGAGATTTCGTTGTACCGCTTTGGAGTTCCAGTACCTCACTGATTTCATCGTAACTCAGCCCCTGTAGATCACGGAGAACAAGCGGGAGTCTATACTGTTCTGGTAATTCTGCGATTGCTTTTTGAATAGCGTTCCGTAATTCCTTACGTTCAAGTGCGACTTCCGGCTGTAAATCCGGATTCGCTGGCGCGTTTGCAATCAGGTCAATCTGCTCTGTGTCGCCATCACTATCGCTTCCGCTCTTCACAACGTTATCGACTCTGTACCGATCGCGTCGCCCTCGATTTCGCAGTTCATTTTTACAGAGATTCGAGGCGATGTGATACATCCATGTCTTAAAATGCGCACCCTCTGATTTGTAGCGGTTCGCGGCTTTAAAGATGCGGATGAACGTCTCCTGCGCCAGATCCTCAGCACCGTCCCTGTCATTGATAAACCGAGCAATGAAATTGACGAGCGGCTGCTGATGGCGGCGCACGAGAAGCGTAAACGCGTTTTCATCCCCTTTTTGGTAGCGTTCCATTAATTCATCGTCTAACTCAGGCATCAGGTCCCTCCGGAGGTGCTTATCTATAATACACACCAAGCAGGGGATTTGGTTGCAAATTTTTTTTGTATATTAGAAAAAACCAGAAATTAGGTATATTTGGATGCGCGTCTTGACCTCAAAGCAGGTTTTCGTGTATGATTATTCTCATAAGGCATTATACGGAACACTAAAAATTTAGCATATCTACTAACAGATGTCAAATTTGAAACAGAACAACCTTGTTACAATGGAGGTTTTTATGTTTGATCAGGTTTTACAAGAGGTTGAGGCACAGTGTAAGGCAGAGAGAATTCCGATGTTAGGGGAAGAAAAGGCGAAATTTATCGCCGCCTGCGTTGAGGAAGCCAAGCCGTCTCTCATTGTTGAATGTGGCACGGCTATCGGTTATTCTGGACTCTGGATGCTACGCGTGTTGAGAGCTGCCGGGACTGGACGCTTGATAACAATCGAAATAGACGCTGACCGTGCCTCGCAAGCACGAACGAATTTTGAACGTGCTGGTATGGCGGACCTCGTTGACTCACGCATCGGTGATGCACAGGAAGTACTTAAAAGTATCCAAGATCCTGTCGATTTTCTGCTCCTTGATAACAATTTCAGCAACTATTTCTCGTGTTTTCAGGCGATTGAATCGCGATTGACGGATCCCGCAACTGTTGTAGCGGATAACGTCGGTATCGGTGCAGATTCGATGGCGGATTATCTCGAACACGTCCGCGAACGTTATGAATCTGAAACACACTGGTTTGACATCGACCTGCCGTGGGTGAAACAGGACGCAATTGAAGTTAGTATCTATTGCCATTAATTATCTTTAGTCCGTCCTAAAGTCCAAAGCTGCAAGCCCGTAACGAAGTGGAGGGCGAATCTACGGAGGAGAACGTGAAAACCACAAACCACTTGACCGAACCGCAAGGTAAATTAGAAATTGATTTTACCTCTGTTGCACGGCTGCCCTCGCCGGATGATAACGTCGCTATCGCTACGCAGACATTGGAGGGAAGCACAGGCATTCGCTACAACGGAGAGCAATTTCAGCTATCACATACCATTTTGGAAGGTCATCGCTTTGCAATTGCGTCAATTTCAGAGGAAGCCCCGTTG
>JAKZUG010000064.1:0-4176 GCA_047516705.1 Candidatus Poribacteria bacterium
ACGCCGCCGTGCAAGATGCCGTCGCTGACGGAAACCATCAGTCAAGCAGGCGTGAAGGTTAAAAAAACAACCGCTCCTGTTACAAATTCTTATTGTCTAAAGAGCGTAAGCCCAACCAACGGGCGGGCTGGATATACGGAATGGAAACCCTTCATTCGTCAAACTGACTTGACCGAACCGCAAGGAATAATTAAAAAGTGATAGATCAGCGAATGTAACGTAATCCCTATTATGTTACATTCGGATCAGCGGCGGAACCGATCCACCGCCGCCGCCGCCAAGAAGATGCAGTTCACTGAAAAAAGAAGCAGACGCCACCCTCTTTTTGGAACTCGCACGCCGAGGATACGACCTCTCCCGTCTACGAGACGAATCAACGACCGACACTGCCGAAATTATCAAGATCGGATAGTTAGCCATCGGAAACCATTCACGCTGACCGCTGATTGCTGACCGCTGATCGCTATTTCAAAATGAGCATCTTTCGCGTCGCAGTGAAATCCCCGGAAACCTTGAGTGTATAGAAATAGACACCACTTGCCACAGGCTCACCCCACGTATTCCTCCCATCCCAATACGCCGCACGACTCTGAGATTCATAGAGACCTACAGGTCGATGCCCTAAGTTCAGTGTTCGCACCAATTTTCCATCCGCAGCATAGACAGAAATACTGACCTCCGCGGGTTCTGCTAACTGATACGGGATCCATGTCTCAGGATTGAACGGATTCGGGTAGTTCGGCAGGAGTGTTGTCTCTGCTGGATGGGACGATGTTAGAAGTTCCTCTAACACTGCAATACCTCTTTGGAAGGCTTCATCGCCAGGGTTCCGTCGCTTCGCTTCAAAAATCCATCGTTGTAAGTTCACTGCGGCCAAGGCTGGTGCAGCAGCCGTGTTTTCCTGAGACTCCAACGCCTCCACAACTAATAGGAGATCCTCACGATTCACGAAACTGTCGTTGTTGACATCCGGATTTGGATCTGCACCCTGAACGGCGGCTGTGCCGAAGTGAGAGGCGACCCACACCAAGTCATCCACATCCACCATACCGTCGTTGTTGACATCTACATACGCAACATCATCCACACCCAGTGGATACGTTTCTCGTATGAAGTTGCCATACACATCAATGACTTGGAGCGTTATCTCTGTCGCGAACCCTGCGGTCAATTCGGTTGTCGTCAATTCAATCCGACTGATTTCACCGTCTAATGCCTGGCAGCTGTGCAACTTAACGCCATCCGCTGGGTCACCGATGGCAGTTGGGATACTCAACTGCGCTTGATGGAGTCCATCGGCATCGGCGGCTTCAAAACGGAAATGGATCGCATTGGGTGGCAATGCGAGCGGGGTAAACATGGTAATTGTTGTGGGTTCGTTGAAGGAGGTCTGATGTGTGTTGAAGTAGCGATGCACGTTCAACCATTCGGCGGCACAATATGACAATTGGTCTCGGTTTGATCCGTAAGACATCAGATAGGCATCGTTTTGAAAATCGTGATCTAATCCAAAGGCGTGTCCGAGTTCATGAGCAGCGGTATCAATGCCATGGTCCCCAACGAAGCAACTACCAGAGGCGGGAACAACTGCTCTACCTCCAGTAATTTCATAGACTCCACCTTGCCCACACCATTGGATATCAATCTTTTCACTGCCGGTATCTATGGAAATTAGGTAGAGATTTTTTGACACGTCAAACTGTTCCTCAATTTCTTCTATGACTTTATCAATCGTCCCATTGTCGTAATACGCGTCGGTGAATCTACCGTTCACGTGATGTACGACTGCCTTACCGGTGGCATCGGTTTCAAACGTAAATGCTTTTCTGCCGAACCCGCGACTGTACATCTGTTCAGCGTAAAATTGCTGCACGTCTTTCATTAAGGTATCCAACTTTGTGTCAATGTCTTGTTGCGCTGATCGGTTAATGGGGAGAAAGTAGATGAGCCGCACCATTTCTCGTTGCTGCAGGGTCTGCAGATAGGATTCTATATTCTGGACCCGAACAGTGCCATCGTCTCCACCACTGACAAGGGTTTTTCCATCAGCGGAGAAAGCAGCCCCGTAAACCCAGCCGGGGTGTCCCGTCAAGGAAGCGATCTCTTCCCCACTTTCGACAGACCAAAGGGTTACGGCTGTATGCCCAGTACTGGCGAGGGCTTTCCCATCTGGAAAGAAATCAAGGGTATACGTCGTTCCTCTATTCTGGAGTGTGCCGAGCAGTGCCCAATCGGAAACAGCCCACAATTTAATCTGACCGTCGTATCCGGCACTTGCGAGGGTTCTGCCATCTGGTGAAAATACGAGCGCGTCGACCCTAACCGTATCCCCTTCAAGTTGTGCGATAACTTGTCGTTCCTGAAGGTTCCAAATTTTCACGATGCCCTCACCGTCTCCGGCGGCGAGAAATTGTCCATCCGGGGAAAACGCTAACGCCCAGACATATTCGTTGTGTTGAAGCGTCGCTATCTCAGTTTGAGTGCTGACTTCCCATAATTTTACATGTTGACCGGCAGTGGCGAGGCGTTGCCCATCGTGAGAAAATGCGACCTCCTTGATTTGAGACCGAGTTCGATCGGTAATATGCTCAAGAGTCGCGATGTTCTCTTGCATGCGGACATCCCATAATCTGAAGGTCCAATCATCACCACCGCTGGCAAGCAACTGTCCATCCGGGGAAAATGCGACTGAACTGATCTGCCTTGTATGCCCCCTGAGGGTTGACACGGTGTTGTTCCGCAAATCCCACAATTTGATCGTGTTGGTGTCCCCGGCACTTGCAATAAGTGAGGTGTCCACTGGGGAGAATTCCACCGTTTGGACAGAGCCGCCGTGTCTAAGAACTGTCGGGGCTTGGGCAAAACCTTTTGACACACATAGATACGAAACAACAATCAAGGTCAAAGTCAGAAAAATCTTCTTTTTCACAGTCTTAATTATCCTTTTTAGACGCAACTTCTATAGAAGTTTTCAAGAAAACCCAATAGGGAACGTTGGCACTTCACATCCTCTTTTAAATCGTCCTGAAACATATAGAGCATCATGCCTACCAAGCCGAACAAACCTCCCAGCGTGAGTGTCGAATCAAATTCCTTATTTGTCCAGCCTTTGGATCCCTGACCTCCACGATTCGCAAAAAAGAACTTATGGACAAGAAAGCCGGCGGCAAAAATCAAAACATATACGACAATGTTCATTATAGTGAAATCCATAATTACCTATACATTTTTATGATTTGATCAATAGATGCTTCCGTGCTGTATTGACACATCCGCTTGATATTGGCGAAATCCTTCTCAATTGGGTTCAACTCCGGCGAATATGGCAGTAAAAATAGGAAACTCGCACCAGAATCTCTGATCAACGCAGCGGTCTGTGAACCCTTGTGGAAAGCAGCAGTGTCCATAGTGACGACATGCCGATCATCAAGCACTGGACATAACATTTCTTGAAGCCATGCATTGAAGGCAAGCGCATCACAACTGCTATCGAAAATCGGCATCCCAGTTCCCCCAAAGATGAGAACCCTATTGCCTGTCTCAGATGTCTATGTCAAACGCTATTACGTAAGTCCTAAAGCGATTAATCAGTTGATTCTTCATCGTCTTGTGGATTTTCATAGTAGCGTAAAGCCGCTTTCAGATCATGCAAGTGGGTTTCTACAAACCTGATACTTGTTTCTAATTCTCCGAGACACACAGGAACTTCCAAACCGTCTAAATTCACTAATTGATCTCTCAATTTCTTCATCAATTCTATACTCCCTTGCGCCGTCCTTGCGAAGTAATCATACCTCGCTGCACATTCAGGGCAGAGCGCTAAGTACTGGGCTTCATGCTCTTTGGGAAAATGATTTTCTGGAAGTTCATCGTTCTTGAACCTGATTGTGAGAGCCTCTATTGCCTCAAAATAATACTCACCGTCAGTCTTTTTGAATGGCATCTCTTCTTTACATATCTGACATACCATTTCACCAGAATCATTCATATACCACTCTCGCAGCAACGTTCTATGATCCTCCATCTCATATTTGCTAGTGCTATGTCAACCATCTGTTGAAGGATAAAGTCGTTTGAGTTTGATCCGGGCATCGTCAGTGGTAAACCGCCAGCGGACAGTGGCAGATTGTTGATTTCTCCGGTTTTGCCATGCCTGAACCTCGCGTTTGAGGGTCT
>JAKZUG010000065.1:0-2964 GCA_047516705.1 Candidatus Poribacteria bacterium
CGTGAAGGTTAAAAAAACAACCGCTCCTGTTACAAATTCTTATTGTCTAAAGAGCGTAAGCCCAACCAACGGGCGGGCTGGATATACGGAAAGGCACTTCATTCGTCAAACTGACTTGACCGAACCGCAAGGAATAATTAAAAAATGAAAGGCACAAGACCCCTCGACAACAAAGAAATCCGACTCGTTTCCGCGTGCTTCAAGGGCACTTATGCGGTCCGCAATCGCGGGCTGTTCATGCTCGGTGTGTCAACTGGAGGGGCATCTCCAACAAGATGATACAACAGAGAGCCTCAGCGAACATCTATTCCTTTTCCCTTGGATAAAAATCGGCATTTCTTTCTCGATATGCGATTCTGATGTTATTCACTTGAAATTTTTCCCAGACCTTGAGATGAAGATCGCTGGCAATATCAAATCTCTGAAAGGGGTCCGGAATCCACACCAATAACTCGAAATCTAAGGAGGACTCCCCGAACTTAATAAGGCGAACGAGAGGCGGCGTGACGTTTTCCATCTCAGTACCAGGTTCTTTAATCACTTCAGGGTGTTCATGTGCCGCTTCAATGAGGGCTTTTTTGACGACCTCTACGTCCGAATTGTAAGACACTCCTACTGCAATGCAAAGCTGGAACAGATTATTCTCGTATGTGAGATTATTGATGGATTCTGTAGTCAATTGCGAGTTGGGAATAATGATCGTTTTCTGATCAAGTGAAACGATGGCAGTCGAACAAAAATCAATGTTAGCTACCCGACCAAAGAGGTTCTGTTCCCTGATTTCCACCATATCTCCGTCTTTGATGGGTTTTTCAAGAAATATAATCAGTCTTGAAATCAGGTTTGACGCAACATTTTGTAAGCCGATACCGATACCGATACCCACCCCTCCGATAGCGATAGCGAGATTTGTCAGACTGATGCCGATAATGCTGAGACTGATCAGGATCCCGACGATGATAAAGACGTAGTGAAGAAGGCGTTTTAAGATGGACCTGGTGTTTTCCTTGATATTAACTTGCTTATCCAGCAGCGATTGCACGTATTTGGACAGGATAAGCATTCCAGAGATAACCACGAATCCGTAAAAAAGACCCGCTAAGGTTAAACGATTTGTCTCACTGACTTCGGTTTCTGTTTCGGGCGACTGAAGAAGTAGGTCTGTAAGCGGATAATGAAGGAATTTACTAAAAATTTCCGTCCCAATTCCTGCAAGCCGTAACCCCAAAAGCATCCCAATAATCATAACGACGAGAAATAGGAGTGCAAGCAATCGGCCTTTAAAGAACTCACGAAATCGCCGACGCAAAAAGTTTAAGATTACGCACGAAACTGCCAAAGTCGCAAATAATATGACAATCTGACTGATTTTTACTGGTTCAAGCAAATTACGCAACTGTTGAATCAATTCACTCATCTTATGTTATTTTCCTTTTCAGAGGCGTTCACGGAATTAGGGAATCCGGGAGTCTATGCCAAGCATTGTCACGGACGGCGGCAGACACTCATCGAAATCAATTTCCGCGATGTTTGTTATAAGCAAATTCAAGGGCAGGGAGAAGTTCTTCAACATCTCCAGGAGCAATATAATGGGCTTGTCGCGTGTAAGTATGATAATAGACAATTTCGCATCCATATTGATTTCTCAATTTTTCTGCTTCCTCTTCCGTTATTTTGACAAAGAGCCGAAAGGGACTATAATCAAGGTGGATCCCATAGACCAGTATTTTTCTTTGATTTGTTTCCCTTCTTACCCAGAGACCACAATAGCGTTTCGTAAATTTCAGGTTTAATTCCCAACCTACTTTTTTAGCCAAAACCCGCGTTTCTGCAACGTGTCTATAGAACTCTCTGACTTTTTCCGGACGGTATCTTGTCCGATAATAATTCCTTATATCGCGTGGTACCAAATTTTCTACTTCCTGTTTATCTTGCCATACTTTTTCTGCGTCTTCCGTTGTATGTCCTGATGATATATTATCTCTTAAGAGATATTTTCCCAGACTAAATACGGCAGCATCTAGGTTCTTATTATCAATATCACAATCATAAAAAATTCTGTTGCTTATAGGTATCTCCTCCTTCTTTAAAAGGTAGAACCTCCAGTTTTTTCCGTTAGTCAGAACCGCAATGGGTGCATTTGAGTAAGAAGCATAGGTTATAATTTGGTCTTCGTGCCTTTCGATCGGTTCGTTCCACTTCTTACACTCAATAAATAATGCAGGTTCCCGCCCCACTTTCAGAGCATAATCGGGCCTTCTGCTTTCAACCTGATATTCCGGCAGAACTTCCATAGACGCTAAATTGGTATCATCCCACCCCAAAGCCCTGAGAATCGGTAGAACAACATACTGTTGCGTGGTCGCTTCATTCGCGCCTGCCAACTGACGTTTGTGTTCAAAAATATGTGTGAGCGTGTTTTTCAAATCAGACATGTAAAATTTCTTTATCATGAAGTTAACTGGCCCCACGGATAGATATGGCTCCAATCTTGGCTGAAAATAACTCGGATAGGTTGATACACTTCTGCGTGCAGTCTCAGAGAAACAGCATACACCAGTGCCCTATGATTCCCATCTTCAAGGTAAAACCTGATTTTCGGAGAATGCGCGGGTTTCTCATAGGCAGTTAGAGGTCTAATCAACAATTCGCCCAACAAGCGCGGGTCAAATCTCGCGCTGATAATGAAACAGCCATCAAACCACGGTTCATCATCAGAGAGATGCTTAAAGACTTTGATCGGACTCTGATATGGATACGCCTTCAGAATCCTATCGACGACTTCTTTCAGCGTGCGTGATTTTCCTTTAGGTGTTAGCGTGTCTACCAACGTCTGATTGTCCGCCCAAACATTGTCATTCGCTTCCATGAAAACGAGGTCGTCAAAGTCTGCCTCACGCAGCGTGAAAGTTTTGTACGCTGCACTCTCAATCTGATGTCGGGCGGCTTCGTATTCGGATAAAG
>JAKZUG010000066.1:0-9936 GCA_047516705.1 Candidatus Poribacteria bacterium
TCCAGTCATCAAGTTTTCCATCAATCTTGGGTGTGTTCGGGATAAAACCAGCGATGGATTCTCCATATTCCAACCCAAACGCATCGCTGTTGTCCTCTGGTAGGAAGTCTGCATTCGCTGAAAAAACGAGCAGAAGCCCGAGGATAGTTGATAAAAGCATCGTTTTCATCATCTGATTCATCTCCTTTGCTTATGTGTTGGGGGCAGTTTCAGTACTGTGTAGCGATAAAAAGATAGAGACACAAGCGGACATTTTACCTTTAGACTTAAACTTTTTCAGATACCCGTTCTGCCAGTCGGGCAAGGGCAGGCGACATGTCTAATTTGTCAATTGCTGCCTCAATCAGGACAAAATGCTGCGTCTCAGCAAGGGCAGTCTTCATGGCAGCGTCAAATTCGCCCTCGGTCTGAACGGAAAATGCACGTCCTTTGCCTAAAAGTTTCGGCATAAGGGTATAGTTCCAATTCTCTATGTCGTTAAAGGGACCTTCAAGAAGCGGACGAACGGTGCCGTATCCGCTGTTGTTCAAGATCAGAATAATCGGGTTGAGTCCGTAGCGGATGGTTGTTGACAGTTCGGTACCAGTCATTTGGAATGAACCATCTCCGACGATCACGATTGGTCGGGTATCAGGTTTGCTGAGTTGTACACCAATAGCAGCAGGAATTGCAAACCCCATTGAGGTATAGTACGCTTGAGAAATAAATTCCGTGTGTTCCGGTAGACGTAAATCCGCAGCCCCCCAAAGGCTGTCACCCACATCGGGGATAACCGTCATGTCATCGTGCAGAAATTGATTGAGTTGTTGGAACAAGCGCTGCACAGTTAACGCTTGGTCGGGGACCATCACAAAGGGGTCTGCCACTTCCTGTACCCATTCCAAGTTGGCTTCGGGGCGTTTGTGGAGTTGCGGAGAACACAAACCATCTATAAAATCCTCGAAAGTAACATCTTCATAAGTGGAATAACCGACTGTGATTTTATCCGAGATAGCATAGACACTGCGGCTTCGCGCAAGGTTTGCCGTGTAAATCCCGAGGTTGATATCGGTCATGAAGGTGCCAAGAATAATAAGGCAATCAGAGGTTTCAACAAGCGTTGTGATTTCTGCTCTGCCCATTGCACCACCATAAATACCCAAGTAGAGCGGATGCGCCTCCGGCATCACTGATTTGCCCAACAGCGTTGTCACCACTGGGATCTGTTTTTCTTCTGCAAGCCGAAGTAATTTGTCTTGAAATCCGAATCTATGCAGTTCAGCACCCGCTAAAATGACTGGATTTTCGGATTGGTTTATGAACGCAATGGCGTTAGCTAAAGCAGCATCCAACGTTTCGGAGTCACTGTGGTGCCCACCCGTTGAGGGGCGTTGGTGGACAGCTCCTTGTATATTTAACATATCGCGTGGGAGTTCAATGTAGCCCGGACGCTTATGCCAATAAACTGCATCCAACACTCTGTCTATCTCGTTAAAGGCGGTAAAAGGTTCGTCAAGGAGTGCTGATGCAACCGTTATTTCGTCATAGATACGCTGCTGTGTGTAAAAATCTTTACCTTTATGGTGCAAAAGTGCACCCTCAGTACGCTCCTTCATCCCTGGGCTACCGCTAATGACAACGAGTGGTGATTTCTCAGCGTAGGCAGCAGTGACAGCGTTAATCATAGATAAACCACCGACACCATACGTCACACACGCTGCCCCCATGCCATTTATGCGCGCATAGGCATCTGCCGCGAATCCTGCTGTCTCTTCTCGCGTTGTACCGATGTGTTGAATCGGATTCTGCTCAATCAGATCAAAGAATTGGACTACATAATCACCCGGGATGCCAAAGATGTGGTCAATACCGTAACTTTCTAATTTTTTTAGAAGGTACTCACCAATAGTAGGTTGTCTATTTGGCATTGGAACTCCTTGCTTGAGAACTTGTCAAAAACTCTAAATCCAATAATCCAGACACATCTGCAAGAATCGCATAAACATCGTAATCATCAAAAGCTGCTCGTAGCGTAACACCTGACAACACAGCGATAAAATCGATATTAGCCCTCTGTGCGGTTTTGGCATCGGTTACGCTATCTCCAACATAGAAGCAATTTTGGCGGACACAATTCAATCTCTCCATTGCCGCCAATAAACCCTTTGGGTTCGGCTTATGTTCCGATACATCTTCGGCACCGATAATAACTTCAAACGCGTCTAACAGACATTCTCGCCTGAGAATTGATTCGATACGGTAACGATACTTCAGTGTAACAATACCGAGCTGGATACCCAACTTCTGCAACGCTGTGACCGTCTCCGGAACAATGTCAAAGAGTTCTGTCATATCAACCATTACTTCATCAGCGCGTTCAACAAACAGTCGTGTAAATTCATCGGTGTACCGGGTGTATTCTTTCCCTACTAACATCGCCAGTGTATCAGGCAGTGGTAAACCAATTGTTTGTCGGATCTCGGCATCGGCAGCGAGCGGAAGACCGAGTCTGTCAAGTGCGAAGTTGATACATTCAATTACACCCTCTGAAGAATCTGCCAGCGTATAGTCAAAGTCGAAGATGATAGCTTGAACGGGCGGTTTCAATTGCCTCAAAACTTAAGTTCGGGTATCCCGACCTCCGCTGCTGTCTCTTGAATCTGCCGCCACGTCTCGTCATCAATCGGGATACCCTCGCGTAAACGCCGCTCCGTTTGGCGTGCCTCAATCTCACCCGGCATCAAGATTTCATCGAATCCGGGGGCAGTCGGTGAGGCTTTCACGTGGGCAACGAGTCCCTCAACATGATCATAAAAGTCGTCAAGCGGCGTAAAATTGGCGATGTCCAGTACAATCATCAGGACCCCATTCTGAAGCCGTGTGTTTCCTGATCCGCTACAGCCCGCGCCAGACAACGCACCGCCAAGAATGTCAATCATCAGACCAAGGGCATACCCCTTATGTCCGACAATCCCGCCAAGCGGTAACAACGCACCGGGCGGAGATGCCATCAAGTCTTGTGGGTTTGATGTCGGTTCACCCTCGCTATTCATGAGCCAACCGAGCGGCACAGACTCCCCGCGATTCACCGCAACGCGAATCTTGCCCTGCGCAACAACGCTGCTTGTGATGTCAAGCAGAATCGGATGTCCCTTGCGTGTTGGTGTCGCTATTGCAATAGGGTTTGTTGCCAATCGTCCGTCTCGTCCACCAAACGGAGCAACGTACAGTGCAGTCCCGCCAGCGTTCACCATCGTGATGCCTACCATACCCGCTTCGGCTGCCATCATCGGGTAACTCCCGATTCGCCCGATGTGATTACAGTTGTAGACACTTATTGCACTAATCGTGTTTGATTTTGCCTTCTCAATTGCGAGCGACATCGCTTTCCGCGCGATGACATGTCCAAACCCCCAATTCCCATTGATGAGTGCATGCGACAATGTTTCACGCTCAGTTTCCATCGGTGCACCAGGCTGAATGAGTCCAGATGCTATGAGACCAATATACTGCGGAATGCGGATAACACCGTGCGAATCGTGTCCTGTGAGGTTTGAAGCGACAAGCAGCTCGGCGATAATCACTGCCTCGTCGCTTGGAACACCCCCGGCTTCAAAGATGTTGGTCGTGATCTTTTGTAACTGTTCTTGCGAGAAATTTGGCATATTAGTGTTCGGGCTACCTCAGTTTCTACTATGCTTCGTCAAACAGCGATGGGAAATGACGATACGGGTCGGCAGGGTCACGGAAAAGGATCTTTTGGCGTTCAGTTAATTCTATATCCGCTGGTGGTGTCACGCGCCGTGAGGTCCACGCGATGTGTGAAACACAATATTTGTATAGCAAGGACCGGCGTTGATGTTTTCCGTTCCACGCCGCGGTGCCGTGTGTCAGTGCCTCTGTAAAGAGGATAGCTGAACCTGCGGGTGCGTTCGGAATGGTAACACAGGGCATCTTTTCAGGTGCGGCAGCTATTTGTTGTGGCAACTTATAATTGCTTTTGTGGCTCCCCGGAATGCAGCAAAACCCACCGTGTTCGGGTCCAGTGTCCGCGAGATTCCATGCCACAACGACAAATCCGTTGTGGATCTCGTTGTTTCGGAAGGAATAATATTCCCCCGGTTTCGCTTTTGCCGTTGGAGAGGTAGCACCATAGTCGGCGTGCAACCCGCCTCTCGGCATGCCTTCCTTCATATACATACCGTAAATCCGATCGAGACGAAAGCAGTCGCCTAATCGGAATTGAAGTATCGGCATAATCTTGGGGTGGTCGAGTAGATCGCAAAACGGTTTCCCCCACTGCAGAAAACCGGAGCCATCCGGCGCGCTCCCAAATCTTTGGGCTTTGCCGGGTGTGGGGAGTTGTTGTTCGTCAATGTGTTGATTGAGTGATGCAAGTTCTTCTGCACTCAAGACATTTTCGATGACCAAGTAGCCTTGCACGTCGAAAAGGTACTCTTGCAGCTGTAGATCGCTCATGCGTTAATTCTCCTATTATCTACAGGTATCAAATTTAACTGCTAAATTGTTCAAATAAGCGTTGATAGTCAATTTAGCACCTTAGTGAGACTTTGTCAAACAAATTTTACTTCTGTGTAGGGTCATTTAGTTCTCCGCTAAGAATAAACGCTAAATCACAATATATCCCTGTAGGAGCGAGCTGTGCTCGCGATCTTCCGAGCAAAATGGCTAAAGTCCCAAAACTAAATAGCCCTAACTTCTGTGCAGAACCATTCAACTCTCGCCTAATTTCGATTTTCCGCTCGCTGGCTCTTTGTTGTAGGAGAGACCTCCCGGTCGCGACTGACTTCTGTGGCGTGTGATGCCCTATATCGTGCATCACGAATACCGATTTGCCCATTTTTGTGCAGATTATCTGTTTTAAAACTGGGTAATAGCGGTATATTCAACGTTTCAGATGTTGGCATATAAATTGCATCGGTTATGATAAGCGTTTATCGCTTGAAAAGGAGGCACTCCACTTGTGAAACAGAAAACGTCTTTTATCTCCGCGTTGTTACTGATTTCTATGTGCTTTTTGCCGAATAGTTTCGCACAGAATGCTTCGCTATGGCACTTACCTGACGGTGCCATAGCGCGGTTCGGTAAAGGCAACATAATTGACATCATATGTTCACCAGATGACACTCGTTTTGCTGTAACGAGTACCATCGGAATTTGGCTCTACGATGCGCATACCTATAAAGAGACTGCCTTACTTACCGGTCATACGTGGGAGGCCTCTGCAGTAGCGTTTTCTCCAGATGGCAAGACGCTCGCAAGTGCAAGTTGGGATGATCCGGTCCGATTGTGGGATGTCCACACAGGACAACTCCGTGTTACACTAACAGGGTATGTGAACGACGTTAACGCTCTTGTGTTCTCGCCGGATGGAACAACGCTTGCTATTGCAAATGCTAATGAGATCCTATTGTGGGACGCGCAAACCGGTCAACAGCGTAGTTTTCTGAGAGGACACACCGGCTTGGTGAAAGCAATTACATTCATGCCGGATGGAAGAAAATTAGTCAGCGCGAGTTCGGATGGAACGATGCGAGTGTGGGATCTGCTGACAGAGCAACATAAATCTTTTGATGTGAAACTGAATAGATATGCAGATATCGTGTTCTCACCAGATGGAAAAACCCTTGCAATTGCACACGCGAACATTCGGAGGGTTGAATTGTGGGAAACGGAGACAGGTCAATTGCGACGTAAATTCACAACTACGGAATCGGTGGACTCCATTGCCTTTTCACCTGACGGAAGAACGCTTGCAAGTGGCAGTAATGGCTGGCCGGACTATCTAATTGAATTATGGGATGCGCAAACAGGCAAACTCCTCACGACCTTTACAGAACATACTTGGCATGTTAATGCAGTGGCTTTCTCTCTAGATGGAAAAACGCTGATCAGTGGGAGCAGAAATGGCACACTTCGAGTGTGGAATACAGAAACAGGTGAGAATCACGTTACGCTCCAAGGGCATCTGGGATCGGTTGGGGTCGTTGCTTTTTCACCGGATGGGAGAACCCTCGCGAGTGGTAGTTCACCCCACACAATTCAATTATGGGATATGGATACACGACAGCTCCACGCTAAGTTTGAAGCCGATGCGTTTTGGGTCTGGGGTCTTACATTCTCACCGGATGGACAGTTGCTTGTCAGTGGTAGTTCAGAAGAGGTATTGGTATGGAGTCCACACACCGGAGAACTTCACGCGAGGTATCAAAATTGGTACGGGGCTATTGCGTTTTCACCAGACGGAGAGACGCTCGCTAGTGCGAGATTTGGCGGTACGATCCGGTTATGGGATGCGCACACGATTCATGATCGTACGATTCTCCAAAATTGTGCTGTCCTTGAGGGGTATCGCGATAGTTTTGATAGTTTGGTTTTTTCACCCGATGGCAGCACACTCGCAAGTGCAGGTAGGGAAGGTTCTATTTTGTTGTGGAATGTCTCTAATGCCCAACTAAAAACAACAATCAACGGACATAAGAAACCTGTTAGTACCTTAGCATTTTCGCCCGATGGTCGGACGCTTGCCAGTGGGAGTTGGGATGACACCATTCGATTATGGGATGCAGAAACTGGCATGCTCAGAAGAATTCTTAATGGGCATGCGGACGGTGTAACTTCCGTTGCCTTTTCTCCAGATGGAGAAATACTTGCCAGTGGAAGTTACGATGGTACGGTTCGGTTGTGGGATGCACACACAGGGCAAGATCACACCATTTTCACGGGGCATACGTATGAGGTCAATTCCGTTGCGTTTTCGCCCGATGGTCGCACGCTTGCCAGTGGCGGTGGAGACGGCGCGATTCTTTTGTGGGAAGTTCAATCTGAAGTGCCTGAAGATGTCAACAGCGATGGAAGCGTCAGTGTTGACGATTTAATGTTTGTTGCTGCTCACCTTGGGGATGTTGGAAAAGGAAATGCTGCGGATATCAACGACGACGGGATTGTCAATATCCTTGACCTTGTCGTGGTTGCAAGAGCGATAGAGTGAAGTGAGGCACAAAAAGAGAGACGCGCTCGGAAAGCGCGCCTACAAAAAAGAGAAGCCGCGAAGTACTACTCATTGATGTAATCTGAACGTAACTCAAATGTATGCAGTACCCAGCTGCTTGCCCGGACATCAAGTTCAGCTTCAATAGCCATAATATCTTCCAGCTCCTCATAAGTCTCGACATCTTCTTGGCTGGCAAACTCCAACACAACAAGCCGATGTGGAGATTCACCATTATAGTTGTCGTAGGAGGATACCGCTTTCACTTGAGGGGGCCCGACCAATGTAGAAGAAATGGAAGCAACCCATTCCAGATATGCTGCTTTTCCACCCACGGGATAGTCAATAAAAACAATATCTTTAATTGGCCAATCGTCTGCCTCGGTTTTCGCGTAGTCAGAACGCTCAATAAACGTGTGTGCGCTCACTTGAGTTGCGTAGTTCGGAAGGTCTTCAAAAACGGCAGCGATCTCCGGACGATTCATATATGTCATCGCATCAACAAAACTGTCAAATTCAAACTCAACAAACTGATGTGGACTCGTCTCCTCACGATTGTCGTAAGATCTTATCCGATTGACCTCTGCGGGGACTTGCAGTGTGGGTGCAACGGACGCAATCCATTCAAGATACGCATCCTTTGCCCCCTCTGGGTAATTAACTAACCAGACTAAACTCACTGGAACCTTTTCCATGTCAGTCATAGTCTCATCCATGGTAGCATCAGCTGACGGCATGGTATCTGTAACCATATCTCGTGCCCTCCCGCAACCAGCGAGTGCGACGAGCGCGATGAGAATTATCAGAAACAGATTTGCTAATCTCAAAGTCATCATTCAGCCTCCTTTGATATAAATAAAATAATGAACGTAAGTATTTCCAATGCTAACGTATTATACGATGTAATTAACCCTTTATTAACAATTTGGTTACGACTGCCAAATAGGTTCTGGAGCTTGCGCACGAAAATTCACCGTCCGAGCCAGAACAAACAGAAGGTCTGAAAGCCTGTTCAAACTCCGGATGATTTCTGGATTGACATCTGTTTCGCCTGCAAGACGAACGACACATCGTTCACTTCGGCAGCATACGACGCGAGCGATATGTAAAATAGCACCCGCCGTGCATCCGCCCGGTAGAATAAAGTTCGTCAGTGGCGGAAGTTCCTCAGAAAGTGTGTCTATTGCTGTTTCCATCTCTGTCGTGAAATCCGCTGGTATGCGAAATTCGGCGGCTTTCGTATGTGTCACAGGCGTTGCCAAATCTGCCCCGACTGCGAAGAGGTGATTTTGGATTTGTGCCATCAGATCGGAGAGATCTGTATCATCGATGAGTGTTTGCGCATAGCCGATGTAGGCGTTCAGTTCATCAACAGTACCGATCGCCTCAATGCATGGTTCATCTTTTCCTATTCTCGTGCCACCGTATAGTGCGGTTTCTCCAGAATCGCCAAATTTTGTATAGATTTTCATATTCACCTATTATATACTTTGGGGAAAAAGGAGTCAAGCCAGTATGAAAATTTCAGGTAAAATTGAGAAGATTAACGTTGTCGATTTGCGGGTCCCTACATCGGATACACTCCTCGGTTCTGACCCGTTTCACAAAAAGCCAAACTATTCCGCCGTACTGACGACGGTAGAAACAGATACCGGACATTGTGGTATTTCAGTCGCCTTCACCGCCGGTGCCGGAAACGACTGGATTGCTTATGGTGTCAAAGATTTAGCGCAACTCGTTGTTGGGATGGAAGTGGGTACTTTTGTTGATGACCCAGGCGCGTTTCACAGGCTTCTCATTGATCATCACCAGTTACGGTGGCTTGCAGATGGTGTGAATCGGATGGCGATCGGGAGCATTGTCAATGCGATGTGGGATGTCTGGGCAAAACTGGTGGATAAACCGCTCTGGAAACTGCTCGTTGATTTACCGCCAGAAAAAATTGTGCAATGTATTGATTGGCGGTATCTGCGCGATGCACTGACACCTGATGAGGCAGAGGAGATACTTAGCATACATTGGGATAGTCGTGAACCCCGTGAACAGACGCTCCGTCAACAGGGACCGAAGGCGTATTCCACCGCAGGGTGGCTCGGTTTAACGGATGAACAGATTATTGAAACGGTGGACCAAGTGAAAGCGGCCGGGCTTGATTGCTTCAAGATGAAGGTCGGACAGGATCTGGACTTTGATAAGAGACGACTCGCCTTTATTCGAGACGCTATCGGCGTAGAAGCGCGCTTGATGTTAGATGCAAACCAGGTGTGGGGTGTTGATGAAGCAGTCGCTTATATGGAAGCGTTGGTGGAGTTCAAGCCGACGTGGATTGAGGAACCTACAGCGCGTGACGATGTGCTCGGTTTTGTAAAAATCTCGCGTGCCTTGAAAAAACACGGCATCGGTGTTGCTACAGGGGAACAGGTGCCGTCACCCGTTATCTTCAAACAGCTGCTCACGAGCGGGGCGATCCAGTATTGTCAGATTGATGCGACGCGGTTAGGCGGTGTCAACGATGTGTTGGGAGTCATCTTGATGGCGGCAAAATATGGTGTGCCTGTCTGTCCGCATGGTGGCGGCATCGGTCTATGCAACATGATTCAACACTACGCAATCTGGGATCAAATCTGTGTCGCAGCGCACTCGGAGACGCAAGTTGTTGAATACCTCAATTTCCTGCAAGAGGACGTTTTCTTGCACCCGATCCAAGTTCGTGACGGGGGCTATGTTACGCCAACGATACCCGGCTGGGGGCTTGAGATGTACCCGGATTTTGTCAAAAGGCACACCTATCCGACAGGCTCAGTCTGGCAGGGCAGGGAAGCATCTGGGGGTGTAATGTTCTTGGCGTGATTACTTAAGGCGCGCTTTGCAAGCGCGCCTTTCATTCTAAAAACTATCCTATTGGACTGTCTACTTTGAATTTTAGGGTAAGTTCGTAGTAGTGC
>JAKZUG010000067.1:0-10744 GCA_047516705.1 Candidatus Poribacteria bacterium
AACCAGTTGATATGGGAGCCTATATCACTCCCGACAGATGGCAGTGCTGATGGTCGATACACTGTCACAGTCACACCGGTTGATAAAGCCGGTAGACAAGGCGATGTTGTTTATCGGCAGTTCATTTACGATACAGAAAACCCTCGTATAACTGCGTCTTCTCCCATAGTGTTGAGTCAACCTGTGTCTTATATCAGCGGCTTGAACCAGTTTACATTTACAGTTGAAGATGTAGGACCGGCGGATCTGCTCTTGGAAGCGCAAAAGATTGAGTTAATAGACAGTTCTGGAAGTGCTGTTCCTGCGACGTTGACTTATGACGAGTTGACGAACCAGCTCTATTTGACGCTGTCGCCCCCGTTTGCTCGAGATGGAAGTGTTGATGGCACCTATATGGTAAAGCTGTCTCTTGTTGACAGAGCCGGTAATGCCTTGGATTTGGAACATTCCTTGATTTATGACTCGCAAGTCCCGCGGCTCTCCTCAGTCATAGTGGACACAGAGTCGCCTTTGGAACTTTTGCCAGAGCAAATTGCGGAGGTTTCTGAGTCTATTAGCAGTATCACGCTTCAATTTGACGAAGCAACGAAAGTTGATTTTGCCAATACGGTGATCACGTTCGTAGGTCCGAATGAGGCATCAATTCCACTCACATTGAAGGATGATGGTATATCTCAACTCACAGCGAGTTTCCTCAACTTACGCCAGGTTGGGATCTATACACTATCTGTCACGCCACAAGATGTAGCAGGAAATGTTGCTACTGGTGCCATTAATTATCAGTTTGTTCTAAGTTTAGGATTACCGAGTGTTAGTTCTCTTGTGATAGGTGGTAAGAGTGAAGATGTTGTTTTCATCAATGGCAGTGATGCTACGATAATTGCCACCCTGATGGATGCTACCGGTATTGGCTTGGTTTTAGGCGAAGGCGGTTCCAGCATCGTTGTGACAAACCCTTCAGGAGCAGTTGTCCCAGGTCGGACCCGCTCGGACGGAACTAACCAGTTGATATGGGAGCCTATATCACTCCCAACAGATGGTAGTGCTGATGGTCGGTATACCGTGGCAATCACACCGGTTGACAAAGCAGGTAGACAAGGCGATGTCGTTTATCGGCAGTTCATTTACGATACAGAAAACCCTCGTATAACTGCGTCTTCTCCGCTAATGTTGAATCAACCTGTGTCTTATGTCGGTGGTAGCTTGAACCAGTTCGTATTTACAGTTGAAGATATAGGACCGGCGGATCTACTTTTGGAATCACAAACGGTTGAGTTAGTAGATGGTTCTGGAAGTATTGTTCCTGCGATGTTGACTTATGACGAGTTGACAAATCAACTTTATTTGACACTGTCGTCTCCGTTCGCTCGAGGTGGGAGTGCGGATGGTGCGTATACGGTAAGGATATCACTTGTCGATAAAGCAGGGAATCGTTTGGATTCGGAGCACACCTTGATTTATGATTCTCAAGTGCCTCGACTCTCCTCAGTCATGGTAAATGCTGAGGTGCCGGTAGAACTTGTCCAGCAAGAGGTTACCGAGATTTTGGAGCCTATCAGCAGCATTACACTTCAATTTGACGAAGCAACGAGAGTGGATTTTGCGAATACCGTGATTACACTCGTGAATTCTGATGCCACTGATGCCTCTGGTGAATCTACGGTGCTGGAGATTCCGCTGACATTGGAAGATGACGGCATATCTCAGATGACTGTCAGTTTTCTGGAATTGAACCAGATTGGCACGTATGTCCTCTCTATCAGACCGCAAGATATAGCGGGGAATGTTGCAACGGGTGCCTTTAATTACACCTTCATTCTGGATATACCGCTGCCGAGTGTCAGTTCTATTATTATAGGCGACACCGAGACAGTGGCTGGCGGCGACATCGCTTATGTCAACGCGAGCAACATGATCATCGGAGCGGAACTCCTTGACCCAACAGAGACAGGGTTATCCTTTAGTAGTGACGGGTCGGATATTACAGTGGCGACCCTTGACGGGACAGTCGTCCCCGGTGCAATAGGTTCCAATGGGGTAAATCTACTTCTTTGGCAACCCATAACGCTCACGACTGATGGCACTACGGATGGACGATACAGCGTATATGTATTCCCTGTTGATAAAGCGGGCCGTCAGGGCAGCACTGCTTATCGTGAATTCATTTATGATACGCAAGAACCAGAGATAATAGATGCTGACTCAATTGACTTAAGTCAGCCGGTCTCCTATATCAGTCAGAGTCTAACGCAGTTCCACTTCACAGTCGCAGATGTCGGTCCTGCGGATCTTGAATTATCGGATCAGAAAGTCAACTTACGCGATGCAAGTGGCAATTTAGTTCCTGCGCAGCTTACCAACGACACTAATAACCAACTCTTTCTCACACTTGACCAACCCCTATCTCTTGATGGTAGTACGGATGGTGAGTACACTATTGTTATTGAGCTAACAGATAAAGCCGGGAACGCTTTCACTGTTGAACACCGAATCGTCTATGATACCCAAGCACCGACGCTTGTTAACACAGTCCCTGCTGATGGTGCACTCCTTACTGAGGATATCACACAAATACAGGTAACACTCAATGATGAGGGCGGTAGCGGTATCGACTGGACAACGACTACGGTGACATTGGTTAACCCGAGTGGACAGCAAATATCTGGTGAGCTTGTCAGTAACGGTACAACAGCACTAACGCTTAGCACGAACCAACTCGTCGAGGATGGACGATACATCATCCGAGTTCAAGCCGTTGACCGGGCAGGAAACGGAAATGCTACGCTCTTTGAACGGAGTTTCCTACTTTCGAGACGCTTGCCTGCAATCGTTTCTACAGAACCGATCACTGCACCAGAGGATGAAGCATTTACGAATGAAGAAATTGAGCAAATAGAAGTGATGCTCCAAACAGATAATGAAAACCATCTTTCAACGCTTCGCCTCTTAAATCCCGATAACCAAGTCGTCGCTGGTCAGCAACAGCGTGCATCCGGCAGGTTAATCTATAATCTGATCCGTCCGCTCGCGACCGATGGTTCCCAGGATGGTCTTTACACGATTGAGTTTACGCCAATCAGTGCTTCCGGACGCAGCGGTGAAATTCAACGATTGACTTTCATGCATGACACGCAGGCACCGGAAATTGAGAGCGATGATGTGATTAATCTCGTCGTTGCACAACCCGGAGTTAATAATTCGCTGACAGAAATTCGCGTCAACCTCACTGACAATGCCTCTGGTATTGATTGGGAAAATCTCGACGAGAAGTGGCTAACTTTTGAGCGACTCTCGCCAAATACAGCCGAAATCTCAGGCCGAGTTGATGACGATGGACAAGGTAACCTCACTTTCCATCTCAACTCACCACTCGCAGACAATGGTTCCGCAGATGGCAAGTACCGAATTACCGTTAACCCCAAGGACCGCGCAGGAAACGATGATGCACCTTATGAAAAGGTCTTCATCTACGATACCAGCCCGCCAATGATTGATGCTGGCACACTGCTTATCAACGATGCACCGCTGCTTGTGGACATCAATGCGGACGATTATCCGACCGCAGTCTCTACAACGGGTGGTGTGGTCATACAAGCAAATATCTTTGACACAGGCTTGGGGGTTAACCTCGCGCAGTCAAAGATTGTTGTGAGACGTCCGGATGGCTCGGAAGTTTCTGGTAACACGCAGCAAAACGGGGTGGACACCATCGTCTTCAAATCCGATGGGTTATCATTTCAAGGAAGTTATCAGGTTACAGTTATGAGCGTTGGGAACGACTCCGAACTTCTCGGATTCGCGCCAACCGATTCCATTACAACGGAATTTCTCTATGAAACAAGTGAACCTACCGCCACTGTAACAAGTGATGGTGGTGAAACAGAGTTAACCGATGAGGCACTACCCTTAGAAGGGACAGCTACTGACCCGTCTGGTACGCAGCGAATCGGTGAAGGTGAAATCCCTGTTCCGGCATCCGGTGTTTGGCTCGTTGAAATTGTAGGCACCGGTCCCGACAAGCAACCGATTGACCCAGTCCCAGCAGTTGATGACAGCAATGCGCAAGAAAAACCGTGGAGCCGTTGGTCGATTGATTTCCTGTCGACGCGTTCCGGTGAATACGACTTAGATGTCCGTGTTACCGATAACGCAGGCAATTACGCTGTTTATGATGTCGGAACGTATACGATGTCTGTGTCTCTCACGTTCCGCGGTTCGACGTTTGGGTGGCCAAATCCGCTCCGCCTTTCACGACGAGATGTCGCTTTCTTCTCCTTTGATGTCAATGTACCACTCGGGGAGACTATCGAACTCACTTTGAACATCTATGATTGGAGTGGTGACATGGTGCTATCACAAACCTATCCCGATGTTGTTTCGGGACAGCGTAACGATCAATTGGTTAAATGGAATTTGGAGAACCAAGCAGGCACCCCAGTCGCGAGAGGGCTCTACATCTTCCGTTTAGAAGCTGTCAATGCAGCAGGAAATCGCGCAAATGTTGTCGGTAAGGTGCTTGTCGTTGACTAAGCACACTATGTTATCTGAACCACGCCGATATCAGAAGTTACGATCTTAAGAAGATATCAGAAAGCCAAGATAAGGAGAATGTATGATGCTGAAAAGGGGAGCCGTTCTAATCGTAATGGCACTTCTCATAATAATCGCACCTGCCCCGAGTACACACGCTGTTGATATCCACGATGGCGCAGGGACTACTGGTGCCGCTTTTCTAAAAATTGAAAGCGGTAGCCGACCCGCTGGATTGGGTGGTGCCTTCGCTGGACTTGCCAACGATATTAATACCATCTTTTGGAATCCAGCAGGGTTAACCGCTGTCAACGACCGAGAATTGACTGCGATGCAGCACTTCTCGTTCGCAGACATTAACAACCAAACCATTGGATACGCACAGCGCGTAGAACGGCTCGTCTGGGGTGCCAGTTTCGTTGGAAGTTTCACGGAAATTGAACGCCGACAAGGACCAACGGAAGATCCTGATAGTACCGTAACGGTAGGTGGGTTTGCTACAGGTTTATCGCTCGCCTATCCACTCAGTGAGGCTATATCAGTCGGTGGTACAGCGAAAATAATTTCAGAGCAGCTGGATATTCAAAACGCCTACGGTGCCGCAGCGGATGTCGGGTTAGTCTTACGCTTGCTTGACAATCATCTCGGCATCGGAGTTGCTGTCCAAAATGCGGGGGTCTTAGATGGTGGGGAAAACTTGCCTATGGCACTCCGTGCGGGGTTTGCTTACAGAACGTGGAAACAACCGGCTGCAGAGGCGGAAGCAGATAAACCGATGCCTGCTCAGGAGATATGGGCATTGGTCGCAGATGCACACATCCCGCTTCTTGATGCGAATCCGAGTTTTCATGTCGGCGTAGAACGGTGGTTTTACGAGAGCGTCGCTGCACGCGTCGGATATCGAATCGGTCTGAACGAGAATCCGAGCGATGGATTATCCCTCGGTATCGGTATACGCCGCAGTGGTGAAGACGCATTAGCGAATGTTGATTTCCAATTTGATTACGCTTTTGTACCAGACGCTAATCTCGGAAATGCACATCGCGTCTCTTTCATCACGCGGTTCTAATAGTGGTCAGTTATCAGATTTCAGTTAACAGTCACAAGAGCGTTCTGATGTGCATTAGGACCTCTTTAACAGACAACTGAGAACTGATAACCGATAACGACTACACACTTGCTTCAAGCATTCGCTCAATTGGCACGCGAGCTTTGTCAATAGTCTCAGGATTCAGCGTAATCTCATATTCGTTGAGGTCCTCGCCCCGGTCAATCGCTTCCAGGATGTTCCCTATTTTGCCCAAACTCACCTGTGCCATGTGAGAGCATCGGACTGAGCATGCTGTCCAGAATTGAACTTCTGGGAATTCTTGCGCAAGGTTGGAAGTTAACTCACATTCCGAGGCAACAAAGGCACGTTCCATTTGGTTTACTGCGACACGTTCCGCTATATCCTTCATAATCTGACTGGTACTGCCGTAAAAATCCGCTTCTTTTAGGACGTTGGGACGGCATTCCCAGTGTGCGTAGAGTTTGCGGCTGGGGTGTCCTTTCGGGATTTCAAAGGATTCACGGATTCCGAGAAGGTCGTCGAGTGTGAATTTTTCATGAACTTCACAAACTGCGCCGCGTGCGGTGTTATCTTTACCGGGATAGACAACATTTTTCTCATCCTTCAATTCTTCCTCCAAATTCTGTGCGAAGAAGATATCGGGTACAAAAATAATTGTATCTCCCGGCATGATTTTAGCGATGTGTGCCGCATTCGCTGACGTGCAGCAGATATCCGATTCTGCTTTCGCATCCGCGTAACTATTGATATAAATCATCACCGGCGCACCAGGGTAAAGGGTTTTCAACTCCTTAACATCTTCAGCACCGAAGTTATCGGCAAGCGAGCATCCTGCTGTTTTATCAGCAACTAACACCGTTTTGCTTGGATTCAAAATTTTCGCTGTTTCTGCCATAAACGGTACGCCGTTAAAGATTAGATACGGTGCTTCTGTTTTCGAGGCGTACATGCTCAGACCGAGTGAATCACCCTGTTCCTCTTTTTCAGACAATCCAAAAACGAGGGGTTCCATATAATTGTGGCCAAGCATTACAACGTTATGTTTCTGCTTGAGCGTTCGTATCTTGTGGACAGTCTTCGCGTGTGCTTCTATATCAAGAAACGTTAGACTCGGGTGATGACGGTTGTACAATTCCTGTTTAACGTCTTCAATACTAAGATCCGCTGTACAATCTGGTGCATCTGTTGCGTGGAGAGTTTCTCCGCTAGAATGCATGCTAATCACGCTCCAAGTTGATCACTAATAGGATGGATTTCTTCTATGCGTAAGAGCAGCATAAATTAACATACGAGTTGGCAATATGGAATGTCTGCGAATTATGCCTGCTTCAAATATCGGAAACCCACAAGCTGCACCCTAAAAGCGATTTTTTATTCAGTCCAATTAGAATACCCCTAAAATACTTTTTTGTCAAGGTTAATACACAAATGCGAAATTTATGTCAAATTTTCTGTGTAAAGAGAAGTCAAATGTGTGCTGCTGCCCTGATTTTATGCCTAATTTGGGGGTTGACACCGACCGCGGAGAGTGTTTCGGTCAAATTGAGAGGGAAAATTGCGCTCGTGGGGATTCTTTCAGGACTCGCGTATGTGACACACACGCTTGTTACGCGCGATAGGCGAGCATCGGAGAAGTTACAACTTCACCTCGGCCCGCCTGATCGCATTGTCCAGTTTGAACGTGGGTTTGACTTATGGCGTATTAACTATTATGGAGAGCAGTGTTATATGCTACGCAATAACCAGTTTGTTAAAACTATCCCTTGCGTCAGCCTACAATCGCAACATCAAGGATTTGGAAACCAAATACCTGATCGCCTTAGAACATCCGAAAGTAAGTTCATGCCACCATTTCTTATTGATACGCCCGTTTTAGGGAACCCCAAGTGGTTGCAGCTTTACCCTTTGCATCCACAGCGAGCCCCTCGATTTGTATCTCCCTATCTTTATCGGTTGGAAGACGGACGTTTGCTTGGTCCGATACCGTGGCTTTCACGTTAGTCGTCACAAAAATTGCGTCTAACATGGTAGCATCTTCGCGTACACCGATACGTAACACCGTCTCACCTGCTTCTTCAAACTCCCATTCTCTGTCGAACGTTCCACCATCTAACCAATGATTGATGCGGTCCCAATGCCAAACGGCACTGGATGCAACACCCCAACGAAATTCTACATTTTGGGTTACTTGTGCATTTTCGTCCGGATCGGCAGGTTGCCAAGTCGCCCAGAACGAATCGCTGTTACCGTCCCATGCGATGACATGTCCCCACAGCGCGTAATCCCCCGGTTCAGGAATATTAATAATAAACTCAGCGTAGCCTGTACCACCGCCACCGGTTAGTGGTTCCCCGTCATCCCAGATGAATTTTCCATCAGATGCCAATTTATCATCCGTAATTATCATCGGTGCTACAATCTCGTCTGCCAACTCGGCTTCAAGTGCAATCTCAACCTCGGCACCAAGTCCTACAATTCCATATAAGAATGCTGTCAGTATAATCAGCATTAATATCATTCTGTATCTGTATTTCACCCAAGCCTCCTTTCTGTTCTCTGAAATATGCGGGTGGATTTACCTACCACCCGCAATGAGGTTAAGTCAATTAACTATCTATCCGCTTTGAGTTTTCCCCATGTTGTGGCGAGTTTATCTTGCGGTTCAACAGCCGTTAACGAATCTTCTGGAATAGGATCGCGAGGATTTACTTCCGCTTCATCCTCAGAAAGATTGTCGGTGATGTAGATGACATCCAACATACAGGCATCTTCCCGGACTCCGATACGGAGGGTGGTTTCCCCGCCTGCCTCTATCACCCATTCTCGTTCAAATGTGCCGCCGTCAAGCCAGTGGTTAATTCGATCCCAGTGCCAAGCGGCACCAGCTGCAACACCCCAGCGAAATTCTACATTTTGGGTTACTTGTGCATCTTCGTCCGGATCGGCAGGTTGCCAAGTCACCCAGAACGAATCGCTATTGCCGTCCCATGCGATGACTTTCCCCCACAATGCGTAGGTGCCGGGTTCTGAAATATGGAGTTTGTATTCTACCCAACCTGCACCACCGCCACCTGTAAGCGGTTCCCCTTCCACCCAGACGAATTGTCCGCCGGAAGCATCTGGATCGTCAGCGACTACCATCGGTTCGTCGATCACATCCGCCATTTCTGCCTCAATTGCCCGCTCATAACTATAACTTATACCAATTGTGATTAGTAAACCGAAGGTGAAAAGTGTACCTAATACGAATGTCTTGAAATGCATAAAGATCGCTCCTTTTTGTTAGCAGGGTTTTCAACCCTTTGGAATACTTCTGACCGTTTTCAATTGCTATGCCTGTTGACTACCATCTACAAGCTCGAATTTTCCCCCACTGCTGAATCTGTGAGGTTAATGGCACTACCGGTAGTGCATCCGAACGACTACTGGACCATTTTGGTTGCGCCGCCCATGCACCGTTGTTAATCAATTCACGGCGTTCGCTCCCATCGGCACGCATCAGGTAGATAACCCATCTGCCATCCTTTTCAAATTGAAAAGCAATAGTATCGCCATCAGGTGCCCATGCGGGGACTGCTTCATCTGTCGGTGTATCTGTGAGTGCTTTTTTGTTCCCGCCATCAATTGCGTCCATGATGTATAGATCGAAATCAGCAAGTGCTGCTTCAGGATGCATGGCGGCATATACAATCCTACTTCCATCGGGTGACCAAGCCGGATAGGTGTCCATCAGCGGTTGATGTGTTAACCGGTGTTCGGCTCGGCTATCTATATCAATGGTGTATATGTCCCAATTGAGTTCCCGCTTTGAGTGGAAAACAAGCGAGTTTCCATCAGGCGACCAAGTAGGTGCCTCGTCTTCAAACGTGTTCTCAGTGAGGTGTTCCACTTCGCCAGTATTGAGATGGAGCAGATAAATGTCAAAATGCCCATCACGATTTGACGTGAAGGCGAGCCGTGCGCCATTAGGTGACCAAGCGGGTGCTTTATCCGTCGCGGGGTGATGCGTTAACCGTCGCTGATGGGTGCCATCAGCCTGCATCACATAAATTTCGTGATTTCCGTCTCGCCGAGAGAAAAAGGCGATCTGAGTGCTGTCAGGTGCCCACGTCGGATAGTAATCCGCCGCAGGATTATGCGTAAGATTTACAGGTAGTTTTCCGGTCGTATCTGTCAGATAGATTTCCCAGTTACCGCTCACATCCGAGGCAAAAGCAATAGTCCTCGGCGGATCTGGTTGGCACAAAGCACTACCGATTACCAGTGACAATATCAGAAAAATACTACTTTGAAATACTAACAAAATTCGCATTTTTTGTCTATGTTTTTTTAAGTTATCAGTTTTCAGTCATCGGTTTTCAGTTAAGAGGGTTTCTTGGAACAATCTATCCTGCTTTGGGTGTTCTGAAGAAATGTCGATTTTTACCTTTTGGTTTCTTGCTTAACTGATGACTGACAACCGATAACCATTAAACTATCAGAATTTTCCGTCACGCACCTCAAAATAGGTCGGTTTACGGAGCGTTGTGCCACCAATTCGGACCCATTCGGCTACCCTTTCAATCATCTGTCCTAAAGAGATGCGTGGATACCCAAACAGTTGATGACACCGTGAAGCGTTGCTTAGCAGTGCTGTTGCTGCCTCTTCGCCTTCAAAACGTGGCGATTTGTTGAAAATCGCACCGAAACACGACGCAAGGTATCGTATAGAAACTGTCTCCGATCCCGTCACATTGAGAACCAACGGTGGACTTTGACAGTGTGCGAAAGCGCGCAGTGCTACTGCGTTCGCATCACCTTGCCATATCACATTCACATTGCCCATCTGGAGGGAAATTACTTCTTCGGCATAAGCTTTCTCAGCGATGTCCAACAGTATCCCGTAGCGGAGGTCTATCGCGTAGTTGAGTCGCAGGATCGCCATCGGTGTACCGAATTGTGATGAAAAATAGGAGCATATCCGTTCACGACTCAGACACGATTGCGCGTATTCACCGACTGGAGCAACGGTGGAGTTCTCAGTTGCACCGCCGTGGTAGACTGGAGTCAACGGGTAGACATTCCCTGTTGAGAAGACAACCAGCCGTGAAGTGCGAAACTTTTCCGCCACGCGTCCGGGCATATAACCGTTCATCGCCCAAG
>JAKZUG010000068.1:0-18061 GCA_047516705.1 Candidatus Poribacteria bacterium
ATGCTTTTCCGAACGTGACAGGGGCAGAGATTGTCCATCGCCTCGACGCGATCATCCGGGTTGGAAGAATACGCGAGAGAGAGGTAGTATTCGACCTCGTTACCGCGCAACCGGTCTTCACCCCGACGATGTGCTTTCTTCTGATATTTGTTCATGCCTTTTAATTTTTTTTGCTTTGGAATTCCATGTTTTGGCATCTATTTCCTCCAAATTTCAGATTAGAATTGTAACACAAGTTTCCAAGTTTTTCCAGTTAATCAACTTCTGAATATTGTCTGAATCAGGATTTGCAGGATTCAAGGATTTATAGGATAAGAGATTTGGAAAAGCAAAGTAGTAAACGGACATCTTACTCAGCGGTTCCGCCAAAACATGCGTAATTATTCATTTACGCCACTGCCAAAGGATAAAAGGGATAAACCCTATTCATCCTGAAATAGGGGTAGCTGATCTTTTGATTTTGCTTTTACACGACCAAGGGGTTCAGGAATCCTTTCTTGGCTCATTCCTATTAGAACCCATGATGCCCATTGACGAAGGCTATTTCCTACACGCATTTCTGAGCTAACAGACCAATTACATTTGAATTCCTGACTTATATAATTTCCAATAGATTTACCATCAGAAGTTGGATGTTTTTTCAGATAGTCAATAACCAATTGTACAGTTCTTTCCCCACAGACTGCATCCCATAAGATTTCTAATGAGGAATTTGATTCAAATTCAGTTGGTTCAACAGTTGAATATTTACCAAATTCGTTTTTAACTACTTTTAACCCGCCTAATGCTGACATAGCATTACGAAAACCCTTTTCTTCCATTTCTTTCTTTGGAAGCGGTTGGTTATCTCTAAGATAATCAAGTGCTTCTAAGGTTTTTGCTGGAGAAGTGTTTCCTATAAAAATGGGAACTCCGCCGGTTTTACGGCCCTTACGAGTTTTGTTAATAATTTCTAAATTTACTTTTCCTTGATCTTCAAACTTCCAATCATTTTCTCTCTGAACAAGATATCCAGTTACATATAACCACTGCTCCATTCTTTCTGCGTAGGCTTTCCAAGTTTTTTCTTGGTGCTGGGCAGCTGGATTAATCTGCTTAAGCAGCTGGATTATATCTCGTGTTGTGATAATTTCTTCTGGATCTCGTTTTGATAATTCTATGGTTAGTTCATGACTTTTGAGACCATGTCTGAGTTTTTGCAGAATTTTCTCCTGATTGGAGGCTTCCATAGACGAATCGAGTCTAATTTTCGATTGATCTACAGTGGCTATTCCAAACATATTGAGGTCACGAATCACATTACCTATTGTTTTTTCACCCAGTCCGCAAAGTTCGCTTAACTCTGCCAAGCTTTGACTCTTTTCTGAATCAAGTTGTGCTCCTACTTTTAGTATTGCGTCAATTGAGGGATATGAAGGTAAGTAGCTTAAAGCAATTGATGGGACGGTCTGCGTAAGAACATATTCACGGAATATATCCCAGTAGAGATTTAGGCGATCTCCGCTTCGAATGATTAACCGTTTGTCTTGAAGGCCACGAAGAACTTCTTGGTCTGACACTTCAAGAATTTCATACCAATCAACTGGAGCATCCTCAGCGATCATTTTAAGGCATGTGTTCTCAGAAGGAGTAAGCTTTTGGAGATCCTTGTCAAATAGAGATCCTACATCTAATGCCTTATCCACAAGTTCGGATTGACTGGTTCCAGACCTGACCGTATCATATACATGAATACACAACTTTTTCAGAAGCCATGGATACCCTTGGCTATTTTCTATGAGCTGTCTCCGTAGATTTGGTATTAATTTGTCGCCCAATTCCTTTTGAAAGATGCTGATAGCATTTGATGCCTCTGAACTCGTAAACTGCCCAAACTCAACCTCCATTCGATGATCCGCTAACCTATGCCACATATAGTATGCAGGATGATTTTGTTGTACAGTACTATCAGTTTTCCATGCAAAGCCAAGAACAAGACTTGACTGTGCTGCGACAGCTGAAAGCAATAGATTTTGTGTAGCTTCAAAAACAGCAAACAGTTCTGGTTTAGAATATAATTCCTCAAATTGATCGAATACAAGACATATCACCTGTCTTTTCTGTTGTAGTTGGGTTAAGAATTTTTGTACTGATGGACTTTCAAAAGGGTCCGCAGAGTTAGTAATCCTCAAATCACCTGGATTTCCAGTCCCGAATCCTACTGCTGCTGCTTCCTGCAAGCAAGCAAGTAATGCCCATAGTATATAATTCGCTCCAGTTGCTGCTCTAACATCAACAGCATACATAAAGAATTTTTTCCGATAGTGCTGATTTTGGACACGAGCTCTTAACTTCGCAATTAATGAACTTTTGCCTATACCTGAGTCGCCCTTTATCGCGAATACGCGAGTATTTGATTTTTCATCTCTAACGTTTTCAAGAAAACGAATAATTTGTCCCTGCACTTCCTTACGACCAACAAAGTCTTGAGGCCGAGCGGGTCTATAATCTGCCCAAGTTTCACCATGCTCCACTTCAATAGCTTGATGCAGGCTAGACTCCGCCCTCGATTCAGATAAGTTTAAGAGGTACTCAAAATCTAATTCATTTTGACTTGTATCCGTTTGGGAAAGATTGCGTAACAATGCTTGTTCTTTGACTATATTTCCAGTTTTCGCGTAACATACCAGAACACCTACAGGAACACCACCCTCCAAACAAGCTATCGTCCAAAATATCCCATATTTAGTTATTAGCAACATGGGATCTCCAACCCGGTCTTCACTTCCTATAATCTTAAAAGCCGAGTCGCGTGGAGGATGTTTAACTTTTCCGGCCGATATTAGAGCCCCAATGACCCTTTCTGGTGTGTATATACTTAATTTTTGCGACTCTACATCTCTTTTTTTCTCCCACTCATGTTGGAGCCCCTTTGCCTCCTTTCCTAAAGGTCCAGTGGATATAAGCCAACCCTCTTGATAATCTTTGATGTCTAGTGTGCCTAATAGATTAGTCAAAACGTTTGCACTGATAGGCTCTCGGTGTGCTTTACACTCTACATAAACGGTTTTTCGGTTAACTTGATGTTCACACAAGAGATCCAATTCCGTACCAGTTAATTTAACCTGATTAGTGACTGTATAGTTCTGTGTTTTGAGCAGATCTTCTGCTAGATTCTCAAGCAAATTTCCCTTCTCTGTATTTGGGTCATCTGAGTGCACAGCAACTTCAATCCGTGCTTTGTATTCCATTAGGTATGCTCCGTTAATTTATACCTGTATTAGTATTCAGCAACCGTTCCAAGGTCAAGGTCTGCAACACATCAATTCTACTAATTAGGTTTTTGGATCAAGGTTGCCTGTAACATGAAAACACTATGAATCAACAGTAGACTTAATCAAACTTCAGTTTATCCGTGACCTTGCGAAGTGCCTCGTTTATCTTTTCTAACACCTCATTTGATGGAGGTTCGCCCTCAGCGGTAATTGTGATGCGAAACTGAAAGTCAAGCTCAGGTGCAATATCAGCCAAATCAGCAAGCATTTCAGCCAAATCCTGAATTTCAATTTCCGTAAGGAGAGACTCAGTGTGTCGTATCCATGCAGCCTGTCTTACCGATACATGGTAAAAGTCGGGGGTTAACGAGCCATCCAAAACGATTAAGCCACTGTCAATTGCACCTTTGACAGCCTCAAGAAACACATCATCAGGAATAACAGAAATACCTATATTGGCTTCAAGCGTCTCTTTAATCAATCCGAGCGTGGGGTTCCCAGATTCCCAAGCGGATTTTGCGTCACTTCCGATGATATCCTTTGGTGCTATCTTCACAGTTGCTTGTGAAACTTTTAGACTGACCTTATCGGCTTCGTCAGCAGCACAGGGCCACGGCGGACTACCCTCAATGAATTCAAAGAGCCTTTTATCGCGTCCCTCGTTGACAGCATCAACAACCAATGACCACGGAATTGGAGAGCCCTTGAGTATAGTTAACGCGTGCATTATCTTCCCGACGGATGACGTTTCGTTCTCCCATGCGTCAGACAGGTTGTTGTGGCTGAGTTCGGAGCCACTGATAGGTTCTAACGGCGCGAGTAATTCCAGATCGTCGGTTATCTCCGCGTCAGAAATGTTCTCTTTAAGATATGCCTTGTCTTGGCGGCGTGCCATGAGTAAACCGTTTTGCACAGCAGATTGAATAGCGTCCAAAAGAATTTCGTCAGAGGCGAGTTGGGGAACCTCGTCCCCGTTGAAAAATTCGCGGGCTGCTTCTACCGTTGTGGAGACATTATCACCTTGCCATAGTTCCGGCAACTCGCCGGGACGCAAAAGTTCAGGATTAAGGTTATGGAGTTCCGCGTGCTCAATTGGAACGATTTCTAACTCCTTTTTCCAGAGATCCTCGTCAGTAGCGGGTGCATCTCGCCAATGGGTATACTGTGAACCATCTGGACGAACGGTACGTAGCACAATCTGTCCCTCCGTAACGCCACGTCGAAGTGTGTCAATGAACACTTTGCGGTTCAACAATCGCGGCAGCCGAGGGAGGCTTGCAAACATACCATACAACCCTTGAACGGGTTTGGCGGTTTCGTCTTCTCCCCATATATCAAAGAAACTATCCGGTGTGAGCAGGTCTGGATCAAGCGAGGTTGTTAGCAATCTATCTTCTTCTACCAAAGCAGTTTTGACCCGTTCAAAAGGCGACTTTGTACCCGATGATAACAAACTCGTTTCAATGTCTCCATCCTCATCAATCGCAATTAGCACACCATACGCTGATATGACGGATTCTAAAATACCAGCCTGGTCGGCTTGCTTACGCTCTTGTAGGAGTGCCGGTTGTTGTCCTTCCAGAAGGTTCACATCGTCACCGCTTTCGATGTCTTGCCATCCAAGTATTCTACGGATGCGTTGTTGCAATCCTGCCAATAGAGCGTTTTCGGGGGCAAGCAGGATGACATTGTTCCGATAGGTTCTATTGAAAAACGCGGCGAGTGCTTCGGAGACATTTTCGCCCGGAACTGCTGTATATTCGGGACCGGCAATCACAAAGCGAAGTTCGGGGGTATCGGGAACATCAGAAGGTGACTGGGGCAATGTGTGGACCTTGACCTCATCTGTGTTCCGGCCGAGGGCGGCATCTTTTATTCGTGTCACAAGATTCTCGTTAATTTGGTCTTCGGTGATTCTTGCCATTGCACGGATGTGCATCCTTGTGAGATTCGAGGCTGTCCCCAATGCCCAACTATTCTCATTTTCTTTGAGAAACCAAGAGACTTCGCGCCACTTGAAAAGGCCTTCCTTGACTGACATTACGTCAATATCAGCGTGTGCGAGTAGGAGATGGAGGTCTGCCAATTCCGCCTTCTGTCCTGCGGGTTGTGAATGCAAAAAGGTGGAAAGAACTGCGGCTTCAATTTCTCGAGATTTAAGGAGTGGCAACTCCTTCTGAATGGTGCGGGCTCTTTCGAGTTCTCCCGTGAGAATCGGGGTCCACTTGGTGCCCTCCTCACACGCTTTAATGAGTTCCTGCAAGACATCCGAAATTTCAGCATCGGTAGTCAGGAGTGCACCCGGTCCGACAAATGCCGCCATGTCTTTTTCGGCAGCTTCCTTCAGCATCAATGCGAATGTCCGAAACATTCCGCGTGTTCCTTGAAAATTGTTCAACTGCGTCCATTTTTGATAGAAGACTTCAATGAGGTCAGGGTGAAACGGATAGGACTTGACGAGTCTGTCATACGCCTCCTGATCTGTGGATGCCCCGGATAGCGAGAGCCTCTGTCTCGCTGCGACAAGACTGTCCACAATAACACGGCATTTTTTCTCAGTATCCACAGGTTCAAACAATCGCCGTCGAAGCAATTCTGAAATATCTTCTCGGGAGACAGGCTCAACGGTTTCATCCAACCTGTGAAATACACCTTCCAGCATATTTAAGACGCGAACGCCGGTCGGATCATCCGCAATAATATCAGAGGTGATGAGGCTTGCTACGATTGAGGCACTGCTGACCTTTTCAACCGCCTGCGTGAGTGCTTGGAAGAAATCTTGAAGAATTCCGAACCGCTTTGGATCGTCATTGACAGCGGAGCGCGTATACATGAGGGCTTCGTCAAGTAAGATGAGGGTGGACATCCCTTCCGTCTGTGGTATTTTGAGCAGATTAACAAGCGTCTGTTCAGCCGGGTTAATATAATCGGCTTCATGCTTAGCGACTTTTGCGAGTCCCTCATCACCAGCGAGTTGATACGCCAACGCGCCCCAAGGCGTTTTGACCTGTCGTTTCTTACCATTAGGACTTACCACTGAAAGCCCGTTTTTCACGTCAAACTTGTCGAAGGGGAGGAGGGCAACTCTCGCCCGTGGCAGTGTGTTTAAACCGCTGGATGCCATAAACTCCTGCACGGTGGTATGCGTTTGGAATTTAGTGCCTTGCTCTGCCAAATGTAAGAGGGCAATGAGAGCGTGGGTCTTTCCACCGCCATAAGCAACTTGAAGCGTAATAACGGGGTTGCCGCCTTCTCCTGCTAACCGTCGGAGGACATCTCGTGCCAAAACTTTGAGATTATAGGTCGGGTAGGTGCGTTCAAAAAAGAGATTGGGAACTTGATAGACGTTCGGTGCGTCTTTCATTCGCACGGCATAAAGGTCTGCTGCAAACTCTGCAAGTTCAAGTGTGCCTTGCCGGACATCATCTCTTAAAATACACTGTTCATGCCATGCGTTAATGCCCATGGGTTCATTCCTTTTCCAAATCTGTGAGGATCTGCGCGATGACAGGTTGAAGCGGGGGAATCAGTTCTGTAACAACTTCCCAGACGATAGCGTAGTTAACGTCAAAATACGCATGGATAATCCGGTCTCGCATTCTTGCCATCTGCCGCCATGGCACTTGTGGGTACTTTTGCCGAATCGTCTCGGGAACATTTTTAGTCGCTTCCCCAATAATTTCAAGTTTTCGGACGACAGCAGAAGCGGTTTTATCATCGGCAACAAACGCCTCAAAATCTATTCCTTTAACGAATGCTTGAGCAGCACCCATGGCTTCAAAGATGTCTTTCAGATAAAGTCGGTAGTTTCTCATAGGTGGCTCGTCTGTTTCAACACAACGTCTCGATTGGAGCTCGGTGAAGCCCTCCGTGTCAATTTCAAAACTTATCATTTCGCTGAAAACGGACGGACGCAGTTCTTCGCGAAGTGAATCCCGTGACACGACATCTACTTTACACCCGAGTTTGTCCTCCAAAAATTGTTCCAGTCCGATCATATCAAAGAGATTAACACCCTCATCAAAATCCACCAAGAGATCCAGATCGCTATCTGCGTGGAAATCGCCGCGTGCATAAGAACCGAAGACGGCTTTAATTTGGGCTTTGTATTGCTGACGGATTTCGTCCTTCTCCTCTGCAACTATTCTTTTTACTTCTTCAATCATGATACAACCCTCCGCGCGCTCATTTCTTACCGAATAGACCGCATCGAGCCGTTGATAAGTCTTGCCATGCCTTGTATCGCATAGCTTAACACGATTTACACTTCAAAGTCAACCGAAAATCAACTGTGATTTTTGAGTATGATTTTTATCAGAATCACAACGCGGATTATCGCGGACGATACGGATTTCTCGGAGGTCACGCGATCCCGATCATCGTGATGGCGTGCCTCCGCAGCGGATTTTAAGAAATATCGTCAAATGTGAGTTGCCCTTCATTTTCTTTTCTGGACTGCCTTGGAAACGAAACGCCACTGACGGATTCCCCGGGTTCGTAGTTGATGAATGTTTCCAAAAGGGATCTTTCACTGTTACCTTGCGGACTCGTCTCAATGAGTGCTTGGACGACTGCCTTGAAGAGGGTGTTTTCTTGAAGTCCATGCTCGTGGAAGTAGGCGTTGATTTGCGCTGTCTCGCCCGCGTCCCAGAGCTTCATGGCTCTGTGGATTACGTCTATCATGGGGATTCTGCCAGAAGTGTGTGCATGGCCGATCCGATCCGACGTTCGTTCGGCGTGCCCAAGCAGTCTCAGTGCGCTGCCGGATGAGACCTTCTTTAAAAATCCCGTCTGTGCTGCTCGTAGATCGTCGAGTGACACCCCATATCCCTGTGCCAATAGAATACATTCGCCTACGGGTGCGTTCTCTGTTCCGAAGTAGTCCTTGTGCATCAGGTAGTAGCGAGTCCATTCGTCTAACGCTTCCGTGCTTGCACCGTGCAGAATCTGACCCAATGCGAAATCGGTGACGATGCGCCGCACCTCTGTGAGAAACTCTGTTACGGTGAAGGCTTGCCCGTCCATACGTTTGACCTCTTTGTGGTTGGAGTAGCTTTCCAAAGCGGGGCCGATTGCTGCCCAGACGAAGTCGGGACCTCGAATCCCTTCGTCCCAGAAATAGCGGAGGCGTTCGGTGATCCGCTTCTGCATCTCGCGCTTGACTTTACCGTAATGCCCCACTTTCGCTTTTGTGGAACGCTTTCGACAGACCATCCAGAGTGAAGTGGCGAGTGCTGCACTTCCCTGGGCTCTCATTCTTGCTCCTTGTTCGGTGTCAATCGGCCAAGATGTCGTAACCACTAAATCTGATTCAATGATTGCTTTAACAAGCGTTTCCCAAGCCTCGGGATCCTTGTGGGCAAATACAATTACCATTCTACCATCATCAGTCAATGAATCGTGCGCTGCCCGAAAACTCTTTCCCATGCCTTTTTCGTAGAATTCTTTGCCAATCCTACCTCTTTCACCCGTTTTATGTTGCTGCACTAATTCATCCCGTTTTAGAGTCAACTCGTTTGCCAGAAACTCCGAAAATTGATTCCCAGTACATCGACGAAGCCACACGTAGAAGAAATCGGAGATATCCGAATAAGGTATTGAGTCATAGTAGGGCGGATCGGTGACAATCGCATCGGTTTTTCGGTTGATTGGATCGGTAGCAGATTGACGCAAAATCACACAATGTGGCGTTTTCGTTGTGTGGGCCCTACAGATTGTTTCCAGAGAAGAGAGAATTTTGTTGAGGCAGAGATGATAACCACCCCGCACTTCGTTCGGAATCGCGCCTTCGCTAAAATCCCATGTCATTGGAAGTGTATAACTGACAAAAGTATGTCCAATTGCCTCCACACTTAAAATCCAAGAAATTAGAGTTGTGTTAAAGTCCAGCATTCTGTCAAAGGTGCAGGTTAAATATCCGTTAATCGCCTCTATCCACTCTGGCGAATAGCCAATTTTCCCCATTTCTTCCCGTGCTGTGTGCGTCCATTTCACAAATGTCATCAAGGTTAACAACTGCCGATTTGTGAACAGATGTGACCACGTTTTGAATCCGTAATCAGGCAACTGAGAACCAACAGCCCGGTGCCGCTCCTTGTTTGGTAATGCCTCATTAGGCCTCCCATACGGGATTTTATTAGCGATACCTTCCAACGCTTTGGAAGGTATTTCCGCAGCATCAACCTCCGCCGGTGGGCGATACTCCTTGCCATATTCCGCTTGATAAACAACTGCTGTCATCTGTGCCTTGAGTTTTCCCTCACGGCCACACCGCTTGATATAGTCCGTCGGCTGCTGCGATTCACAAAACGGACAGGTCGCGGTTGCCCCGGACATTGTAGGTTCGTCAACATCCATTGTCTTTTTCGGTGTAATAATCTCAAAGCGAACCTGCTTTGTTTTAGGATCCGGGTAGAGTTTGAGGGCGCGCTTTCCATTGATGACGACTTTCGCCTGGTTTTTTGTCTTTTTGATTCGGAGGAAGTCAGGGCGGTTCCGATTTTCGGGTGTGTCTTTAAGGATTTTCTCCATCTTCTTGCAGACCCACAGTGTCTTGAGTAAAGGCACCGTGGCCCCACACTGTGGATCTTGACAGGGCACCGTTCGTGCCCAGAGATAGGCAACCGTAGGTTTGTTATCAATTATGGGGTAGTAGTCGGCAAGTTCACTTCGGGCGTTTTCCAAAACCCACTGGCCCCATAAACGGACGTGATCGGCGAGATCCCCGTTTTTGACATCAAGTTTTTCAGAGAGATTAAGTTCAGGAATTGGATGTGTTTTTCCTGCAAAGCGTTGCGGATATTCAAGCGTGCATTTGAGAATAAACCATGCAACGAGATTATAGTCGTTTGCTATCGCTTCGCAGCCGAGGCGCATCGCTTCAAGGGGAATCGCGCCCCCACCTGCGAACATATCCATCACTTTTGGTGGATGTCCATTGTATGCCATCAGAATAAGTTCTCTGGCGATACGGAGTTTATTGAGCCAACGACCGCTTTTATCTTTTGCGTCCGAATCGGCGTGTCCGTTTTCGTCGCCCCACCGAGTCAGCGAAGCGATCAGGTCGTTACATAGATAGTCGCGCTGTTTTTCAGGTAAAGGTGATCCTGAAAGGCGTGTGTATTCTGCCTTCATTTTCTCAGGAGCATCGGCGGGATCCGGCAGCAACGTAGCTATCGTCACTGCGCGGCATGCAGCAAGCGGACGGCGGGCGGGCCAGATATGTAGTGTAGAGATATGTCTGTGGCGCACATTCTTTTCATGTTTTGAGTCTGTGGAGACCTTTTTGAGTGGGAAGGCTTCCTCAATGAGTCTACGTGGCATTAGGATTTCCTTATTAGTCTAACGTTACTATAGTTTGGCCAATTGTTGCCCGCTTCCTGTAGAGTTTTCAAGGATATTCCGATTTTTCATCGCGTTTTTCGCCAAGAGATAACTCAGGGAAAATAAGTATCAGGTGCCAATAAGAGCAGCCCCAGCCGGGCGACATGTTTATAGATCTGCCCCTAAAGACACAAGTTCCTGCCGTTAACGACACTGCGTTTGTGAAAATCAGTAGGTTGTATAAGGTTCCGTAGATTTACAGGGATTGAATTTGGCCATGGTCAATACGCGGGTAGCCTTGAATAATCAACAAAATTTTTCCACATTGTTTCGATTATATACTTGTAAAATTCATCTACAGCAGGAACATCGCAAATTGTTGCCAATTCCTGACCTATCCCTGTGAACTCAACTTTGCCTATGGCAAGGGATTCATTCTCATCGAACCTGCGGATTGGAATCAACTTGCCATGATAAATAATATCCTTAATCCCACTGTTGCGTATGCCACCAGCCAAGTTATTAATTCGTATTAAACCAATTTCATCAAGTATTGCAAGTGAAGTTTTAGGTAGTGTTTACATTTGGAGCCTCAAGTCAGTCGTGACAACGCTTTGATTGATCTGCTGATACGGATCCAAATTCCAGATGGCAGCTTGACATTCACTGACTTTCCGGAGCTCTTAGGAATGAAATGTCAACAGAACCTAGTAACATCATTTTCGATATAAATATCTGGTAATTTGAAATGTATTCCCATTCCTTCCTCACCCTGATCACGCATGTATGAAATCAGATATCCCTGGTCATTATACATTTCGTCCAATATTAAGGGCATAAATGACGTTTGTGTATGTTGAATCTTAAATTTGCAGAGGTTTTCAAACATTACTGCTTCAGCTTTACCCAACGCAGCTACAAACGCAAGGGTTTGCTTAGAAAATCGATCAGGAAACTCCATCTCACCTTTCAAAATACGCCCCCAAATAATACGCATATCCTCATCAGATACATTTTTGGCATGATTGCACCAGTATGCAAACCAATCATCATCTATAGCAGAGTAAGAATTTTCGTTATTTGTATAACTCTCCCGATCAAACTGTTCCTCCAGTATAGTTTTTATATTTTTACTTTGCCATTTGTTCAGAATACCTGGTACACCCTTTATAATCAAATCATACAATCCTGAATACCCCAGGTTTTTGGTAAATTCAATTAATTCTGAATTCAATGATTCAAACATATTTTGTTTCCCTATTTAAACCCAAGTTGCTACAGACAAGATTTCGGATGTACGAACCCCATTTTTCAGTGAAAAGCGTTGATGAGCCGCGAAGGTCTGGTAGCGTAAACTTTTAGTTTGCGCATCCACAGACACAAACTGGAAAGTTTGTGCTACAAGTGGCAACTTAGGTTAAAATAAACAATTGCAGTAAATTTTTCACTTTCCGTATAACACATCGCAACGGGTGTGTAAAGTTTTTGTCAGAGTTATAGATTGAAAGAGAAAGTTTCGTGATATAAGGAAAGGTAGTATCCTTTCCTAAACAAATTAGGACTACGTCCATAGGAGAGGATACCGATGTTTAGCATATCATTAGAAGCCAGTGAGTTTTCAGAAGTCGCTGTTGAGATAGAGGCGTTGAATGCTTGGTTTCAGATGAACGATAAGCCGTCGATTGCCTGAGGGTTGGTGGTTTAAAGAAAAAAGGGGCGGTTCCTTACCATTCTTGGGGCGTATATGTCGCTTGTAGTTTTGCGACACCTGCAAGTTTTACTTCGAGTGTTTTGAGGGAGAAAAATAATTTCATCAATTGCTGTTCTTCCTTCATCCGCACGTTATACCACTTGAGGAGCGACTGATCTGTGGCATGGAGCCTTTGAAAAGAGTTGTCACGGATATCTGGCTGTCTGGCTTCTGCGTGTTCTGTCTGGTAATGACTATAGAGTTCGTGTAAACGTTCAATCTTTGCGTCAATCTTTTCTAACCGCTCCGTCTGCGCCTCAACACGTTTGAGGAGTGTCTCTTTTAACTGGCTGTCCATCCGGGCATAAGTATTTCCGAGTGTCTCACGGACGTATTCTTGGTGGAGATCGTAAAGTGTCTTGTATCGAGATTTCGCAAAGACGGCACTGGTGGGGTCACAGGTTCGCAGCCTATCGGAGAGTCTTTTTCTGAAAGTATCGTCTGCGCGGTCCTGATCTCGGTATTCGGGGTATTGCTCGATAAGCCCGATGACGACATCGCCCCGTGCAAAGCCCCGTGCAAAAAGACTGATGGCATATTCAATCTCGTCGGGTGAGAGATGGATTGGTGGCAAGGCTGCGATCTCTCGGATTTCTTCAAGGTGTCCCTCGTCATAAACAATGGGTCTCTCTTCAATGGAGCGTGGCAACTCTGGTAACTGGGGTTTTCTGTTTTGGTGCTCTGTGTTCATGGTTTTCCCTTCTTGCGAAATGCTGCGAAATACAGCGAAATGTGTCGTCTTCTCGATTTTTGTAAGTTTCCTTTAGCAATTAGGATACTTGATAGTGTGGAAAAAATCAAGTTTTTTTCTGAACGTGTCAGGGTCATTTAGTTTTACATATTTACTTTATATGCGTGAACGTTTTTCCGCTGTAGGAGCGAGTGTTTTTGCTTGGGTGTTTCCCTTATGCTCGCGATATTGCGCGAAAACCTTAACTTATGTGAACGAAAACCAAGATCGGAACCGAAAACTAAATAGCCCTGCTGAACGTGTAAAGTTTTTGGCATCAAGTGTTCCGTTCGTTTACCCAGGCCCGGTAGGTTCGGTTTTCTAACCGCAACGGAACCCCTAATACCCAAACGGAGAGATAACGAAAAAGGTTTATAAACCCTTACAGTTATTGGGTTTCATGCCGATAGCCGTTACCCACCAAATGTTACACTGGTGTAACATTTTAACGCTATTATTTATCAAAATGTTATTCTTATTTCAACAAAACAATCTTTTCAAATGCTTATTGTGAAATTTTCATATCTCTGTAGTCTCTGATAGCCAACCGAAAACCCTTAACATTATTACATTACTTCCCCAATGACCCATAATTTGACAACGCATCAAGAATATATTATAACCCAAGTTGCGACTTACAAGATTTCAGACAGGCACCCGCTATTTTTCAGTGAAGGGCCTTCAGGATTTGGGCATTTTCGTAGCGTAAACTTTTAGTTTGCGCCTGCAGCAGCACAACCTAACAGGTTATGCTACAAAAGAGTATCATGCGTAAGTCCTATCGAATTTCTCATGATGTCACCGGCATTGATAGTTACGCTCCCTATTGGTTTTGCGATCAAATTGCCAAAGGGATCTCGACACGGATATAGCTGCGGCTCAGCAGTCTCACAATGATAGACAACATAGAGCCAGTAGCGATCTTGGTGATTGGCGGCTTGTCGCCATTCATTTGCTGTCAATTCAACGCTCGCAATTCCCGTCCGACCTTTGACTTCAATGTAGCGTACTTCACCATTCGGGTATCTGGATTGCAAGTCAAACCCCTTCTTGAGGTTTGGATTGGAGACATCTGTGACCTCGGCACCGTGCTCGCGTTCATACTTGATAACAGTGTTGAACGCAATAGTCTCGGCATCTCGTAGTGTCTTCGTCGGCACAGTGTCATCAGTTGATTGTGGCGTGACAAAGGCTTGGACATAGATAGATACAGTCCCCAATTGCGTATTTTCGATTTCCTCTACGAGACTTGCTTCTGCTTCCTTGCGTTTCGTAGGAAGTGTGTTGAGTTCCCGTTCGCAGTTCTTCAGTTTCGACTGCGATGCAGGCACCCCTTTGGCAACAGCATCTCTGAGGTTGCGCCGTTGTTCAAGAAGTTCTGCCTTCCGTAAGTTAGATGAAATTTGAATCTGTTTCTTTTTGTTATCCAGATTGGATTTAAGTTTATCACGGATGCCAGAGAGTTTCGGATTTCCAAGATTTTCGCTGACGAATTTTTTAACGGATTCCACTTCCTCAGCGAAGCTAAGCCAGTCAGCGGGCAAAACTATAGACACATCCTGTTGTGCTGTCCGTGGTGTTAAAGTCAACAAGAGGTGCGCTGGTGTTTCCTCACACCGACCATCTGAAAAGTATTTGATTCCGACAAGCATTTCATTAAGGACGTGAGGCTTGTTATCAGTTTGTCGCACCACAGCCACTCTTGCCAAATAGAACAGATACGGTTCATCTGCTTGCGGATCAAAATAGACTGCCCCGCGTTCACCTTCGGTGTTGAATTTTTCCAAAAAGCCGGTGCGGATCGCGTCAAAAATTGGTTCGCCGGGGTGCAGAAAAATCGCTTCTGGTTTCTCGGATCCAACAGGTAGTGCAAGCTCGCGTGAGAACGTTAACCCATCTCGGAGATTTGACGGATACACATCAATTACATCTTGGATAGACGTAGGACAACGAGACAGCTTAAAAGTCGTCTCAATGTCACCATCAGTCCGATAGCCGAGCAGTGGTGCTGCATCTTCAAAAAAACTTCGGACATAAGCGGGTAGCATGCGAAGCGTTTCGGCGGAATCTCTCTGCTCCTTAACATTGCCGAGTAAACGTTTGACCTCACTACTGGCGATTGATTTTTGCTGTCCTTCAAGTTGTTTTTGTATATTTTCGAGTGTGAATTGTGTGTTGATAGTCTGTATTGAGGCATTGGTTTGATTTTCTGTGATGGCCTTGGTGATAAGTTCCTTCAAAGAGATTTGACTAAATTGTTGTCCAATGACATCAAACACCTTATCGTCATCCAATTCTTCACGCATCCTCTGCATTTTTTCCAATAGCACCTTCAACACACGTCCTTCACGCGTATCTTCAGAAATGAGATTAAGCAAAACCACTGTGCGTGTCTGCTTGTATCGGTGAATCCGTCCCATCCGCTGTTCAAGCCGAGCGGGGTTCCACGGAATATCATAGTTGACCATGAGCCAACAGAATTGGAGGTTGATACCTTCCCCAGCTGCATCGGTTGCGACGAGGTACTGGGCACCGTTCGGGTCACGAAAGAATTCGACCTGTTCTTCACGTGCACCATATCGCATGCCGCCATGGATTTGGGCAATCTTTCCAGTAAAGCCTAACGCCTCTAAGCGTTCGATAATAAAAATCATCGTGTCACGATGCTCAGTGAAAATCAGAACCTTTGTGTCTGGATACTCTCTTAATGCCTCCCTGAGATTCTCAAATTTACTTTCAGACTTCAGATTGTAAACTGTCCTCGCCAACTCAGTGAGTTTTTGAACGTGGGATATTTCAGTTTCAAGTTCAGTGATCGAACGAGCGGCGGTTGCACGCTCAAGATCTTCATCAATTTGTTCTGCCTCCTCTTTTCCGTCAATAATCTCTTCCTCATCGCCCGTCTTTTCTTCTCTGATATCAACATCCGAAAGCTCCGCTTGTGCCTTTTCCAGTTCCTCTGTTGACAACCTCCCATTTTGGAGGCTATGAAGGGTCGTCTGAAGTTTTTCTCCACGTCTGATAAGACTTTGCAGCAGCGCGAACGTTGAACTGGCAAGTCTTCTTTGTAATACCATCATCGCCATTTTTGCCGCGCTCCGATTGTATTGACCAGCCAGATCGAAATATTTCTCACAATATGCTGTGACAGCATCATAGAGCGATTGCTCGCTCACTTCCCCCTGCTTAAGCGGGTAGGCGATGGTCTGACTCCGCCGCGGTGGGTAGATAGGTTTCTCATCAAAAGTGATCATCTCCTCCTTCATACGCCGGAGCAGGTGCTTTGATTTTTCCTCGTCAGCCAACCGTTCAAACGCCTTTTGGGCGGCGAGGTGCTCAGGCAAGAGCAGTCGCCACAAAAAATAATAGGCATCATCTTTCCCCATGTGTGGTGTTGCTGTGAGCAGTAACAAATTTTTTTGTTGCGCGGCAATCCGTTCGGCAAGTTCGTACCGTTTCGATTTGTGTACCGTCCCATCCGACTCAAATCGTGCGGAGAGTTTATGTGCCTCGTCAAAAACGACCAGATCATAGGGTTTCGCTTCAAAGAGATAGTTCTGCATCCGCTCTTGCCGTAATGTATCAAGGCTGACAATAGCCAAGCGATTTTCTGGATCAGCAAAGGGATTGGTATCTGCTGCATCAGCACTGGACAAAATGCGGAATTGGAGTCGGAAACAGACTCGTAATTCGCGTTCCCAGTTCCCAATCAATCCTGCTGGTGGCACAATGAGCACGCGTTTCACTTGCCGCCGGAGCAATGACTCTTGGATATAGAGTCCTGTCATAATTGTTTTTCCGGCACCCGCATCGTCAGCCAACAGAAATCGTAAAGGATAATGTTTCAACAAGTATTCATAGACTGCAATGAATTGATGTGGCAGTGGATCAATCAGCGATGTTTCGGTCGCGAAGATCGGATTAAACAGATACGCGTGTCGAAGTCTATGTGCCTCAGCAACGAGTCGTACCAGATTCGCATCTGCACGAAACGCATCGGATACAAGTTTGAAACGGGACTGCAGCTCCTGAATAGAATAGGTAAACGGGGCATCGTCATTCTCAAAGAGGAGTTGGACGAGCTCAGCGTACGGTTCAACCCGACAAATTACCCTCTCCTTGTTTTGGTAAGTGTCGATCAATGTTGCGCCGGGTTGGAGATCACCGATGTGAATCATGTTTGTTTGTTGTGCTGCTGAGTTCATCTCTATCGTCTGAAAATACCTTGTATTTTAGATTACAAAAGCAATAGCGGCATATAGTCTACTACATTTCACCGTTTTGTCAAATAAGATTTTGAATCAATTTGGATTATTTACAACCTATCTCATAAACAGGCTATAGAATAGGAATATGGAATTGCCTCCGACAAAGTTGCATTGATAAGATAGGAAATTCTTGTTTTCCCGACTCGGTGCGGTTGGAAACCACACCATGGTGTCAATTTAGAGATTTTTCACGGTATTTGGTCGTCGCGTCTTTACAAATGCCGCCCCGCTGGGGCTTGGGTTTTTGGGGTTGATGCCTGCTACACAAATGTCGCCCCGCTGGGGCTGAAGACGATACCTTCACCGACCTGACCGCACATGAGGCTTCACGCGATGGACACCAAAACATTTTTTGAAAACGAAAAATACATCTCTTTTTTTAAATTGACACATATGGTGCGGTTGGAAACCACACCTACCATGGTTAGGGGCGGAACGAGGTTGGGAAACCTCGCCAGCGAGCAAGGGGAGCGGCCTGCTGCCCCTAAAATGTCTACACATTTTCAGATTTTACTACAAACGCCTGAGATACGACAAAACACTATACGAAACGTATCTGCTACTTTGTCCCTTGTACAAGTGCTTCGACTTCATTAATCTCTTTCGGGACACCATCCGTTAGCACTTCACAACCGGTCTCAGTGATGAGGATATCGTCCTCTATGCGGACACCGATGCCGAGATACGTCGGTGGAACATCTTTCGTGTCGTCAGCGACGTAAAGTCCTGGTTCAAT